>DASUEL010000155.1:0-9918 GCA_036275095.1 Bdellovibrionales bacterium | reverse complement strand
ATGGCTCACGCGCGCACAAATGCTCTTCATTAGCGTCAGACTTGTTTGATTTAAGATTTGCTAATGCGTTGCCACTCTTGCCGCGTGACGAGCGTGACGGTTTCGCTCGCGGGCTCGTACACGATTTTGACTTCGCCTTTTTCGATCTGCCGGCGCACTTGTGCGACTTTCGTTTCATACGAAACTTCGTGCACGCCGTAGTCGGTGCCTTCGCGCGAGATGAAATTGTCGATCACGCCGACCAAGACGTCTTCGCTCAGGCGGTCGAACGGAATTTCGATCGGAGGGGGAGGCTCTGGCCGGGGCTCTTGCGAATATTCATCGCTCATAGGCTCATCTTGCACGATCGGTGGCGATTGTCGACGTCTATATATAGGAGCAGGCGGGTCTTGCGCCCCAGCGAACGCGACTCTTGGCGAGTAGATCGTGCCACCGTGTTTGATAACCTAAATGCATGGATATAATCCGTTACCGGCAGCGCCGCGAGCAAATTGGTCACGTCAACACGCGCACGATCTGCACCATTTGTCTCCAACCCGACTTCACCTGTTACTGCGCGCACATCCGGGCCTTCGATCCGAAGATTAAATTCGTGATCTTGATTCACCCGATTGAAGCCCGCCGTCGTATCGCGACAGGAAGAATGTCGCACTTTTGCCTGAAGGGTTCGGAGCTCATCGAAGGGCACGAGTACTCGGCAAACCCGCGAGTGAACGAGCTCCTGGCTGATCCCGCGCTTCAGCCTTTTGTTCTCTACCCGGGCCGCAATTCGACGAATCTCACGCCTCTTCAGCCGCACGAGCGCGCCGCGCTTTTCGACTCTTCGAAACAGACGGTTATCTTCGTAATTGACGGCACCTGGAATACGGCGCGCAAAACGATGCATTTGAGCGAAAATCTAAAAACGGTTCCGCGTATCGGGTTCACGCCTCCCGGGCCGTCGGCATTTCGCGTGCGGAAGCAGCCGTCAGAAGAGTGCTATTCGACGATCGAGGCGATTCATCACACGATCGAGCTGCTCGGCGAAGCACATGGCTTCGAGACGGGCGCGCGCGAGCATGACAATCTGCTTTATGCATTCAATCAAATGGTGAAACGAAGAGTGGAGCTGGCGCAGCAGCCGGGACGCCGGCAACTGCGTCTTTTGCACTCGCGGTTTCGCTAGAACGTTGCCGCGCGGGCTGGGGCGGCGTCCGCTCAGGCACTCTTTTCCCGAATCAATTCCAGTATGCGCTCCATCGCCTGTTTCCAGTGCTCGCGAAGCCGGTCGCGCAAGCGGCCATCGCTCAGGCCCTCTTGCTGAATCGCGAGCACCGACTTTCCTTTGAGTCTCGCGACGGCGTAAAGCTGCAAAACCGACGGCTTATCCCAGTCGGCGTCCTGCCAGGTCATGCGGATACGCAAAGGGGCCTTCATGGTTCGAACCTCCCCAAACGCGCCATCTCGGGTTTCGTACTTCGCGCCCGGCTCGAGTTTGAAACCGCGAAAGACCTTCAGCCAGATCTCGACCCCCTCAGGCGACGTCAGGGCATTCCAAAGCTCACGTTGAGCCACGGGCATGGTGCGGCTGGCCGCGACCGAATACTCGCCCTTCTGATTCCGGCCTTCTTCGCGCCGGCCGATCAGGACCTCGTAGCCGACCGTGACCATCTGTTGCCACCAGGGGCTCAGCTTCTGCTTCTTTTTGAGGTACGCGACGATCTCTTGATGTGACCAGTTTTTCGCACCGGCCTTATTGAGCGTCGCAACCCAAGCGGCCCAACCTCTTCCCGTGTTCTTTTCGACGGACTCACTCGAAACGCGGCCGACGACCCCGATCCCCTTTTTCATGTTTAAAATTCTAGCACCTCGGCGCTTGCATGCGACCGAAAACAATCCGTTCACAAACATGATCGATTTACTGGACGCCGTTCGCGGGCGGCCGTAGCCTGATGGTGGAATACGGATTGCTACACTTATGTTTCGCAGCCCGCATCGGTGCTGAGATGACCACATACGGTCAAGAAAGAGCTCATGAGCTTTAGCACGTATCTTTCCCAAGCCTGGGAGCAGCACGCCCTTGAAACCGAAAACGTCGCCCAAAATTTAATGAGCGGAGTCCAACTCATTGAAAACAGCGAACAGATTACGCAAATGGCCCAACTGATCGCTCATGTGCTGGGTGAGCATATGGGCGAATGGGAAAAGGGTATCGAAACGCTCCAAGTTTTGAAGAAACATCAATTCGTCGTGAAAGGAAGTGAAGAAGAGGGCGCGATCGACCGGTCGATTACGGCCCTTCAGCTGGCCTCGGGCCGCGCCGAAAACCTTCGCCGCTTCTCCTCGTCGGACCAGGTCCGCATTCTGGCGCTGGCCGCCTCGGCCTTGGCTGAACGGGACCCAGGCGGGGCGCAAGGGCATTTCCAGCGCGCGCTCGAAATTGCGCGCGGAGGATTCGAAAAAGAAGACCCCGCCAACCGCGCGCTCGCGGTCACCGGAAACAACATCGCGGCCTCTCTCGGAGAGAAATCGTCGCTGTCGAGCCACGAGCTCGAGCTGATGATCCTGGCGGCGCAGACCGCGCGCAAATTTTGGGAAATCGCGGGAACCTGGATTCATGTTGAACGGGCCGAGTACCGCCTCGCGATGTCGTTTCTGAAGTCGGGCGACGTCAGGCAGGCGCTGATTCACGCGCAGAATTGCCTCAAGATCATCGAGCAGAATCAAGGCGAGCCACTCGAGGCTTATTTTGGCTATGAGGCGCTCGCGCTGGCGGAGCGCGCGAGAGGCAATCTTCTCGGCTACCAGAACGCCGCGACTCGCGCCCGTGAAAAGTTCGAGGTTCTACGCCCCGAAGACAAGCCCTGGGTACAGGAGAGCCTGAACCGCCTGATCTAAACAGCTCAAGTCTTGAGCAGGCCCGGGAGCAGCGGCGCGACTGGAAGGTCGCGGCCGAGCGTGCGGTAATTGGACTCCGGGACCCCGTACATCGAGTAGATCGTGTTCACGATCGAGCTGAATGTCAGGTAATCAGTGATCTTAAATGACTCCGGAGAGTCGGTTCGCGGCCGCATCGTCTTAAAGTCGAAAGGGCGCCCCATGATCTTGAGGCCTTTCAAGTCCATTTGTTTGTGCGCTCCCGTCAAAGTTTCGTTCGGGGACTGGTAGTCGGAGGCACCGATGATTTGCCCGCCTTTGATTCCGTAACCGAAGAGCCAAACCGAATTCGTGAGCGCGTTGTGATCCGTCCCCGTCTGGTCGATCGGAAGCGAGTCTTGGCGCATGGTGCGCGAAAACTCCGAGCTCACGAGCACCGTGGTGACGTCGAAAAGGCTGCGGGACGAGTCGATAGGCGTCGCTTTGAGATGTTTCAAGAGCTTGACGACGCGGCCGACCGCCTTCGTGTATTTATCTTTCTGAAGCTTGGCATCGGAAGCCGCGTGGACGTCGAGCCCGAGCTCGTCGCCATAGCTTAAGACCGCTGACTGAGCCACACCGCGCCTGAAGGCCTCCGAAAGAATCGGCAGAAATTGATCGGTCTGAGGCGTATTCTCCGCCGTTTGCGCCGGCAATTCGATTTTTTGAATCGCGTTCGCGAGCCGGGGCGCCTGGCGATAGGCATTCAACATGTTCCGGCTGCCCAGACTGAAGCGGCCTTGGCCGCTACCCAGGGCCTTCATTCGCGACTGCGCGTATTGAACCCAAGGGTTCGCCGTATCGATCGCGGTCCCGTTTTTGATTTCGCCGACGAGCGAGCGCGCGCCCGCGGCCGACAAGGTCAGCGTTGCGCCGAGATTGCTCACGCCGGAGGGAACAGGCATGATCGCCGGGTTGACGTAAGACTGCACCACGGTATCGAGCGGGTTATTCGATGCCGCCTGATTGAGAAATGGCAGGTAGCCCGCGCCGCCGAACGGATTGCCCGAATACATGTATTTCATATTCTCGACATGGCCGTCGAATGAATGCGCCATCACGACGCCGTTGAGAACCGACATTTCGTTTCGAAATTCGGCGAGCGGCGCCACGATCGATGTCACCCAGGTTTTTTGGCCGTTGGAGCCGCTCCACGGCTCAGGCTCGACACCAAGGTAGTTCTGGAGTAGCCCCGCCTTCGTCATCTCGAGCGGCCGGGCGTCGAAAAAATACGTCTGATCGGCGCCGCCGTTGAGATGTACGTGAATGAAAAACTTCGGCGCCCCGGCGAGCGTGCTCGCAAAAGCCGGAAGCCCGATCGGCAAAGTCATGGAGCCGAGGCCCAAAGCGCTGAACTGTAAAAACTCACGCCGGTTCATATTCAAATCATTCATGATTTACGCCCTCAGCAAGAAGTATGGGTTGAGAAAAATCGTCGCCAAGAGACCTTCGATAATCTTCTCGCCGCCGGCATTCGAAAACTCCTGCGCCTGGAAATAATCTTTCCAGGCGGTGTATTCGCTCTCAGGCGCGTCGTAGGACATGACCGATACCCAGAACGCGAGAAGCGACGAATCGCTGCGCGCGGAGGCGGCCGGCCAGTCGCAAACTGCGGCGAACGCGGCCGCGAACTTCGGGTTCAGCGCCTCCGCTTGAATCGTGCTCCCGGACGAACACAGTCGAGCGAGATCTTTCGCCAAGGCCATCAGCCCGACATGCCAAAGCGCCATATTGGTCGCATTCGGGTTGCCGTTCACGAAGTTCATCTCGTTGCCGTCGCCAACGTACTGCCCCAGAATGACTCCGAGTTGTTCCGACCCTATGTATTTTCCGAACGAAAATTCGGAGCCCGTTTTGAACAGCCTCGCGCGCAAGTTTCGATTGATGACGTCATAACCGTGAAACTGGCTGCCGGCGGATTCAGTGGCCATCACTCGCCTCCTTGAAGATATTCGTTGGCCCAAAGCAGAAGCTGCGCGCGCTCGATGTCGGGCATGAACTTGCCGAGCGGCATTCTTTTCTTCGGATTCGAATGCTCGAGACGCTCGGCGATTCGCTTGAAGCTCTCCTTAACCGGAACCTGCGCGCCCGCTGAGTCGAAATGTTTAAAGCCCATTTGACCGGCGTTCGCGATCCAGGCGGTCAGGTCGAGGCCGCCCTGGGAGCTCGCGCTCGAATGGCACTGGGCACAATGATTTTCGAGGATCTTCGCCACCCGGCAGGGCGGGCGGCCCGCGGGATTCTCACCCGGCGCGTAGTCGTAACAAACGGAGGACTGCGGATCGGTCTGCTGAAAGCTGTTGCTCGTGAGCAAACGCGCGAGGGCCGAGCGAAAGGCATGGCTGGAGTCGGCCTTGGATTCTTTTTCGAACTCGGCGGCGAGGTACTGAAGATAACCCGCATCCACGAACTGCGCCTCGCCGAGAACGTACTGCGTGAGGCGCTTGACGATGCAGCGGCGAACTTCAGGCGCGCGCTTGATGATTCCGAAAAGGTCCTCTACGGTTTCGCCGTACTCGTTCTGAGATGGAAACTGCAACGACCTCACATAGCCTATGTTCCACTTGCGGCCTGCACCCTCGGGCGCTTTCCATGATGACTGATAGGCGTCTTTGTCGGTGACCGCCATGTCGTCGAACATGATTTGTTTTTGCGCATGAAACGGATACCCGCCGTAACCCAGATCTTTGAAAAACCCGGCCATCGGATCGAGTTTGTAATGGCAGGCCTGGCACGAGGGCTCCGATGCGTGGGCGCCGCGGGCATGAAGCGCCGGGGACTCGATCGCGACCGGAGTCAGGTCGTCGCAGAAAAATCGCTTGAACACGAATGCCGCGCGCTTGCGATTGAAGTTGGTCGATGAGTTGAGCAGCAAGGCGAACGAGCCGCGATTGAACTGCAGCACCTGGCCTTCCATGTTCAGCTCTTTGAGAGGAGCCTCTTTGAGCTCCATGACCGTCGCCGGCAGGTATTGAGCCGGGTTTAGCGAACGGACAAACTCGACGAGCTTGTCGAAATGAGCGCGCATCGTTCTGATGCGCGCGATCGCCAATTCGTCACTTACGGGCTTGTAGACGGCGCCGAGCGAAGTACATGGGAGATAGACGTCTCCGAACCAGTTCGGCATTCCACGCAAAACCAAAAACAGGTTTCCCGGAACCCCGGCGAAGCTCAATGCATTGAACGGCCCGTCGGACGCGAGCATGACTCTGCAAATTTCGCCGTGGTTTTTGTTGTATCCACCTTCGGCAAGCGCCACCAGCTTGTTCATCGAGGCGATGCCTTTTTGGATATGCTGCTCGCGCATTGCTTCGGCTTCAGCCCCCGGACTCGGGGTCGCCTGGCCCTCCATCGGAAATGGGACTTTGCGAAGCGGGTTCACGAACAAGCGTTGCTCCCAATCAAGGAGCTTGAGGTAGTCTTTGCCCGAATAGGCCTCCCGGGCGCTCGTGATTGCACCGGGCATTACGAAGGCCTGGCCTTCGAACATTCCTTTTTCTGTTTGAAGCGCGCCGTTCTTGAGTCCCAAAAAGTAAAGGTTGAAATCGAGCACGGTGTTGCTGAACACGGGCTCTTTCATGAAGTGCGCAATGACCTCTTCACGCTTGAGGCGGCTTAGAGCCTCGAGATCGTCGGCAGGCGTAAGGCCCTGCCCATTTCGCAAAAGCCGCGCGACTTTGCCGATCCAGGCTTTATAGGCCCAGCCGCTGAGCTCTTCAGTCGGCGAGACCGACGGCAACTCAATCGTGCCGGAGCGTCCGGGCACGGAGCCGTCTTGACAGGCGACTTGGATGAACACGGTCACCATGAGAAGCACGGGCACTATAAACCGAAACTGCATTTAAAACCCCCAAGAGAGCCAATCATTATTCGAAGATTGGGCTTCATAAAGAAAAAACTGTAATCATCAGTGGATTTTCAACCGGGCCAATTTAATCGCCGCGCCAAAAGAGTTACTGAGGAGGAAGCGCAGTCACGTTTTTGCCCGCGACTCCCGCCATCTAAGCGACAAATTCAGGGCGGCGGCGCTGAAAAAGGGGGCCGCGACCACGTCTACCGTATAGTGAGCGTGTTGAATCAGCAGCATCGAACCCACCAGGAACGTGCCGGTGAAAAACGCGGTCCGCCAGGCGCGGGTCGGCATCGAAAGTGAGATCAAGAACAGAAACGACGTGTGCCCCGAAAAGAATAGATCCTTCACGAAAACCCGGCCACCGATGAGAAGCTCCACGAAAGGGTCGCGGAGTATCACCAGCCCCTCGGGCGCCTCCAAAGGCGTGAGAAACATCATGGTCATGCGGAGCAGATTCAGAAAGGCGTAGGCCCTCAGCAAATCGGTGACCGCCTGCAGATCGAGCCGATGAATGAAGACCGCGAGAAGCAGCATGCCATAAATCAAAAAGAAGATCGGCCACGCCAAATCCATTGACGGAAGCACGGCCAGCACCGGGTCCTGGAGCACGGCGCCGGTCCTGCGCTCGTTCCACTCGAGATAATTGCCGAACACGGCGAGAACGGCGAACAAGAACGCGGCGGTCCGCCAGAATGAGCGTTTGAGTTTGTGATCTTGCATTGTTATAAATCTCTCATCACAAGCGTCAGGAGGCGACATGATTTACGATACAGTGAACGCGCAGTTTGTCAAAATGCTCCAAAATCTAACCAAAATTCTCGACAAAGCCGCCGCCTATTCAGAAACGAAGAAGTTCGATGCCGAAGTACTGTTGCGCTCTCGGCTCTTTCCCGACCAGTTTGAGCTGACACGTCAGATTCAAATCGTCTGTGATACGGCCAAACTCGCATCGTCGCGGCTCGCGGCGAAAGAAGCTCCCGTTCATGCCGATAACGAAAAATCGATTCCAGAGCTCAAAACCCGAATCGAAAGCGTGATCTCTTACCTCAATACATTCAGGCCCGAAGATTACGCGGGCGCCGAGCAGCGCCGGATCACCCAGACCCGCTGGCAGGGCAAGACGATGTCGGGTCATGAATATGTGAATCAACATGCGATCCCGAATTTCTACTTTCACCTAACGACCGCTTACGCGATCTTGCGCCACAATGGAGTCGAGATCGGAAAGGGCGACTACCTCGGGCCCTTGCCGCTGGTTTAATGGCATTCGACGCCTCCGCCGAATCGCCGAATCGCGGCAGCTGGAAGACGCTCAAAACCCTGGGCTTCTACCTATGGCCACGCGGCTACCCGGGCCTGAAAATGAGGGTCGCCGCGGCCGTGTTTTGTCTGCTCCTGGCGAAGATCGTCGGCGTTTACGTTCCGTTTTTGCTCAAGCAGGCCGTCGACGCGCTTTCGGTCGAAGCGGCGCTGTTGGCGATTCCGCTAGGCCTCATTTTGGCGTATGGTGCCGCGCGGTTTTTGCAGCAGGCCTTCGGCGAGCTTCGTGATTATCTTTTCGTCAACGTTTCACAGCACGCTCAACGGCAAATCGCACTGAGCACGTTCAAGCACCTGCACAACTTGTCGATGCGCTTTCATCTCGAGCGGCAAACCGGCGGCCTCTCGCGCGTCATCGAGCGCGGCGTGAAGGGTATTCAGTTCGTACTGAGCTTCATGCTCTTCAACATCGTGCCCACGATTTTCGAGATCATTCTGGTAACGGGTATATTGCTCGTTCAATTCGACTTGTCATTCGCAGCCATCACGTTTTTCACAATCGCGTTCTATATCGGCTTTACCCTCATCGTGACGGATTGGCGGCTCAAGTACCGGGTCGCGATGAATAAGCGCGATACCGAGGCCAACACCAAAGCCATCGATAGCCTTCTCAACTACGAAACTGTCAAATATTTCGGAAACGAGGAGCATGAGCACGGCCGCTACGATCAGGCTTTGAAAGGCTATATGGCGGCGGCGACGCAGGGCCAGGCCAGTCTTTCGCTCCTGAACGTGGGCCAGGCGACGATCATCGCGGCGGGGCTCCTCGGCGTGATGTGGCTTGCCGCGCGCGGCGTGGTCCACCGGTCGCTCACGGTCGGCGATTTCGTTCTTGTGAACACGTTCTTGATTCAGCTCTACCTGCCCCTCAACTTTTTGGGCTTCGTCTACCGTGAGACGAAGCAGGGTCTGGTCGACATGGACAAGATGTTCGAGCTTCTCCAGGTCAACGCGGAAATAGAAGACAAGCCGGGCGCGCGCGCGTTGACCGTCACGAACGGAGAAATCGAATTCGATGCGGTCACCTTCGGCTACGAGCCCGACCGGGTCATCTTGCGGGACGTGAGCTTCAATGTCCCGGCCGGCAAAACCGTCGCGCTCGTCGGCCCGAGCGGCTCCGGTAAGTCGACGATCTCCCGCCTGCTCTTCAGGTTCTACGACATTCAGCGAGGCGCCATTCGCATTGACGGCCAGGATATCCGCGACGCCACCCAAAAATCGGTTCGCGCGGCGATCGGCATCGTTCCGCAAGACACCGTGCTCTTTAACGACACGATCATTTACAACATTCATTACGGGCGGGTCGGCGCAACCGAGGACGAAGTCGTGCAAGCGGCTCGCATGGCGCACATTCACGACTTCGTGGCTTCGCTGCCACAAGGCTACAAAACGACTGTCGGCGAGCGGGGCTTGAAGCTTTCGGGCGGCGAAAAGCAGCGGGTTGCCATCGCGCGCGCCATTTTGAAAAAGCCGCGCATCTTGGTCTTCGATGAAGCGACGTCGGCGCTCGACTCGCGCACGGAGAAGGAGATTCAGCGCTCGCTCAATGAAGTCGCTCGTGACCGCACGACGCTCGTGATCGCTCATCGCCTGTCGACGGTCGTCGATGCGGATCAGATTTTGGTTTTGAAGAACGGCCAAATCGTGGAACGTGGCCGGCATCAGGAGCTGCTACGCCTGGGTGGCGAATACGCCGCCATGTGGGAGAAACAGCAGCAGCAGATTCAGGCCGCGCAGGCCGCTCCGCCACCGTAAGCGCGTATTTTTAAACGGGCACTCATTTAGCCTCCGGAATTCGGGTCTCAGGCACCGGGTTTGCTCTCTAGGCGACTCATTCGTCAATTACGAAA
>DASUEL010000154.1:0-7398 GCA_036275095.1 Bdellovibrionales bacterium | reverse complement strand
TCTCAGCTTTGCCACCGTCAACTTTTGGGAGACAGGCCCGAAGGCCGCGGGCAGCCGGGTTTTGTGGGCGCTCGATGCCGGGAGCCTGGAGCCTGAATGGGTCAGTGAAGAGGCGCGCCGGCTGTTGGCCGGCGAGCCCGCCCGTAATTGCCGCGCAGAAGTAGCCGGCCCGGCCGACTTTTACGCGAGCCTTTTCGGTGAGGAGCAGGACTTCGAGTGGCTCCTTTTGAAGGGAATATATTTCGGCTTCGATATGCCGCGCCCTGATTTCAGCGAAACGCAGAACGCGATCATTCGTCTTGCGGAGGTCAACAATCTCGCACGCGAGCAAATTTCGCGGCTCGGCTTGAACCCCAAGGACCAAGTCGCGCTCGAAATCTTGAATCGCGCCGAAGAGATGTTCGGTACGATCGCGGGCCTCGTGCCCGCCCTGGCACCACTCGTTCGATGGATTCAAACCCGCAAGGTCGCGATTGCACCCGGACCGCTGACCGACGTTCTCGCGCAAACGGCCCGCGCCCATGAAGATTTCGCCGCACTACTAACACGGTTCAAGAGCGACACGAAGGAGATCTGGCTTTGAAAACGAGAGAGTGGACTAAAACCGATATCGCCTCCCAGTTCGCGAATTGCAGCGACCTCACGAGCCTGATCAGGCAAGTCGAAAAACGCTGCGCCGATGACGACGAGGTCGTGTGCGAGATCCGCGTTAACGGCGTCGTGCTCGATGAGCAAGATGAAGCCAAGTTCGGCTCGACCGAGCTGGCGCGGATCGATCAGCTCGCGATCAAAGTCAGCGCCGTGCAAAATCTCGTAAATGAGGCGGTGAACGCGCTGAACGATTACATTCCCGAAATGATCAGGATATCGGTGCTCACGGCGGAGCGGTTTCGAAATAACGAAATGGAACCCGCGTGCCGCTCACTCGATGCAATCACCCAGGGCTCCCGCTGGCTTGTCGACATGTTCGCTCAGCTTCGTCGAAACAAAGTCATCAGCCGGCGCCAGATCGACGAGAATGACTGGACCAGGTCCGAAGGCGAGTTCTTGCGCGTGACTCGCGACCTCGTCACGGCTTTTGAAGCGCAAGATTATGTACTCTTGGCGGATGTTCTCGAATATGATTGGGTAACGGCGCTTCAGGGCTGGCTCGACCTGCTTCGAAGCGGTGACATGGAAGTGAGTCATGGCAACTCCCGAAAACCCGCACCGAATTCTGTGGACGGACAGTGACAATGAAGCGCTCGCGGCCGCGAAACGTCTGCTAAAGGGCACCGCTTGGGAGCTCGTCACTTCTGATTCCTACGAAAAAGCGTTGAAGCAGGTCGGAAACGGTCCCTTCGCGGTGGTCGTCGCGGGCCAGCCGGCGAGCGGAGAGCGCGGCCTCGAGTTCCTTGAGCGAGTTCGCGCGTTGAACCCCTCCGTTTCGAGAATCGTTTCCGCCGAGCAGCCGACCCGCGCGATGGTCGAACGGGCAATCAATGAAGCCGCCGTGTTTCGAATCATCGAAAAGCCGCTCGATAAATCAGACGTAGTGAAGAGCCTCGCCGAGGCGGTACAGCATCACGTAACCTCGTTCGATCAAAAGATGCTCTTGCGCGAAGTGAGCCGTCAAAACAAAGAGCTCGAGGGTCTCAAGCAGGGGCTCGAGCGCATGGTCGCCGACCGCACAAAAAGCATCAAGGCCTCAAAGGCCGAGGTCGAACGCAAGCAGAAGCGGATCCGGGCGACGATCCGTTTCGTAAAAGAGCTCGCTCTGACGGCTCACCTCGACGATCTTTTTGTTTTGATTCGCAAAGAACTTCGCGTTCAGCGGAGGGTGAGTGATCCCATCCTCGGCTATTACTCGCCCGAGCAGAAAGCGCGCCTCTTGTTCTTTCGCGGAAGCCAGGTGCTCGAAAAACAGTGCGCGAACGAGCCTTGGCCGGCGATCGATCAAGTCAAAACGAACTCGCAATCGGTTCGAAAGTTTTTGGCCGATCAGTTCGGGCGGCCTTTCGGAAAAGTACTTTCGATCCCGCTCAAGCAACGCTCCTCCGAAAAAGTCACGTCCGTACTTTTTCTCGAACACGGTTACTCCGAGGACGATCTTCACGACTTTCTCGAATACGTGATGGAGCTCTTGCAACCGTTCAGCATCACGCTCGATCGTTTGCTGCTGGCCGAAGATTTGCGCCATACCTCCGTTTTGTGGGAGCGCACCTTCGACACCATTCAAGATCCGGTTGCGATCGTGAATGTCGACTACGATATTCTGCGTTCAAATCGCCACTTCTCCGATCGCGTGACCTACGGCACTTGCTACAAGGTTTTCGCGGGCCAGGAGTCGGTGTGCGCGGGCTGCCCCGTCGGCGCCGCCCTCAAAGCCGGAAAAGCCCGGCGCGGCGAGGTTCGGCGGGGCGAGCGCATTTATCAGGTCCACTCTTATCCCATTTTGGGCTCAGGCGAGGCGACCGCGACGACGGTCGTCAATCACTACGTCGACGTGACCGAGGCCCGAAATCTTTATTCGAAGGCGATTCAAAACGAAAAGATGGCCGCGCTCGGCGTGATGGCGGGCCATATCGCTCACGAGCTGAACAACCCTCTCACCGGCCTGCGTTCGCTGGCGCAGCTCCTCCGCAAGGAAGTGCCTGCGCCGGTGGCGAATGACCTCGCTGAAGTCGAAAAGGCGGCGGAGCGTAGCCAGCGGATCATCAAAAACCTGCTCGATTTCTCGCAAGCCGGCGAAAATTCCGACGCCGCTGATACTGTTTCGCTCAACGACATCATCCTGAAGACCCTGCCGATGCTGAAGACGGCCATGCGGTTTCACAGAAGCGAAATCGAGCTGACCGAAGACGACAACTCGATTCGGGTGAATCCCTACATGCTGCAGCAGGTAATCTTCAACCTGGTCAACAACGCCTGCCAAGCCATGGAAAACCCGGGGTCGATTCGAATTACGACGTCGCGCGAAGAGGACCGCGTCTGCCTTTACGTGCGCGACACGGGCCCCGGAATTCCAGAATCGGCGATGGATCGCATATTCGAGCCGTTCTTCACCACGAAACCCGAGGGCGAAGGAACGGGGCTCGGGTTGAGCATGAGCCGCCAGATCATCGAGAAGTTCGGCGGCGCGATCCAGGTGACAGAGACGGGCCCGCAAGGTACTGAGTTTAAAGTGAGTCTGCCCGCAGCCAAAGAGTAGGTTATGAAAGTATTGGTCGTAGATGATGAGCCGCTGGTCCGCCGCTCGCTCGAGAAAGCGCTCGTGCATCGCGGCCACCAGGTCGTGCAAGCCGCCGACGGCCGCGCAGGAATGGACGTGTGGATCAGCGAAAAGCCGGATCTGATCTTCTTGGATATTCTCATGCCCGGTTTGAGTGGACTTCAGGTTCTCAAAGAGCTCGGACCGCGTAAGACGGGCAAAGTCGTCTTGATGTCGGCTTACTCCGGGGTGCACGGGCAAGAGACCGTGCAACAAATGGGCGCCGATCTCTTCGTTGCCAAGCCGTTCGACGACATCCTCGAAGTCGTGAAGAAAGCTGAAGGTTTGATCGCATGACGACGCGAACCGATTCTTTTCCGATTCAAGCTCAAGTCACCGGGGCCGGAGGCGCTTTGCACGTGAAAATTCAGCGTCTGACCGCGGGCGGCTGTCTCGTCGAAACTGAAAAGGCACTGGGAATCGGGCAGCATTACACCGTGAGCTTCGTTCTGCCGGGTTACCACGAGGCGATCACGGCTTCCGGAGTCGTCGTCAAGTCTTATGCGGGACTGGGCGGCGCGCCGGGCAAAGCGAAGAGCCATATTCTCGACGAAATTCATTTCAAACCGCTCGGTGAGAAACACAAGGTGATGATCGAGAATTTCATCAAGCTCGTCGGCTCCGCGGGCGGAAAGCGGTAAGGCGTGCGGATCATCTCGGGTAAATATGGCGGGCGAAAACTGACGGCCTTCAAGGCCGATCACATCAGGCCCACGAGCGACCGGGTCAAAGAGAGCTTGTTCAATATTCTCATGAGCCGGTGGGACGACGCGCGCGTGCTCGATTTGTTTTCAGGCACGGGTAACCTCGGCCTTGAGGCGCTCTCGCGCGGCGCCAAGTTCGTAGAGGCCGTCGAGCAACATTCGCGTTCGATCGACATCATCCGCAAGAACAAAGAGCTACTCGGCGTCGGCGCCGAAATGAAAATCGTGAAGAACGACGTCATCAAGTACCTGAGAAATTACAGCGGCGAGCCCTATGACGTCGTGCTCGTGGACCCGCCGTTCACCAAAGCCATGTCGGATGAGGTACTCGGCGCGTTGGCCTTGAGCCGCGTCGTCGGGCCGCAGTCAATCATCGCCATCGAGTCCTCGTCTCAGGAGACGGTGAAGGAGCGCTACGCGAGCCTCGTTTGCGTTGACACGAGAACCTTCGGTGATAAGATACTTTCGTTTTTCAGGCTCGAATAACTCGCGGGCCTTCAGAAATTCGCGGCCCTTTTTAGGAAAGGTCCTTTATGTCGGCGGCGGTTTACGCAGGCAGCTTCGATCCCGTTACGTTCGGACATCTCAATATCATCGAACGCGTGGCGCCTTTGTTCGACTCCCTGACCGTGCTCGTCGCGAACGACCCCACCAAAAACTATTTCTTCACGCCTGACGAACGCAAACAGCTCATCGAAAAATCAATCAAGAAGGCGCCGAATGTGCGCGTCGATTTCTGGAGTGGCCTCACGGTCGACTACGTGAAAAAGGCAAAAGCCAAGTATCTCGTTCGTGGCATTCGGTCGATCTCCGACTTCGACCACGAGTTCGTTATGTCCGAGATGAACAAAAAACTCGATCCCAATATCGATACGATATTCGTACCGGCTGATTCTGAATTTCACTTCATCTCTTCGCGCGCGGTGAAAGAGGTGGCATTGAACGGCGGCGACTTAGGAGCATTCGTTCCCGCGGCCGTGGCCAAAGCCGTTCGCGAGAAGATCGTCCAAAAAAGGAAGACAACGTGATTCAAATTTCTGAGCGTCTCAAGAAAATCAAGCCGTCTCCGACTCTCGCGCTCGCCGCGAAAGCCTCCGAGCTCGCGGCACAGGGCCACGACGTCATCTCTCTCTCGGTCGGCGAGCCCGATTGGGATACTCTTCCGTGTTCCGCCGAAGCCGGTATCGAGGCAATCCGTAAAGGGCTCACCAAATACTCACCGTCGAACGGCACCCCCGAGCTTCGCAAGGCGATTGCCGCCAGCATCAAGAAGCAGCTCAGCCTCGAATATGATTTTGCGAGCCAAATTACGGTTTCGACGGGCGGCAAGTTCGTGCTTCACAGCGCGTTTCAATCGGTGTTGAATCCAGGCGACGAGGTCATCATTCCGGCGCCGTATTGGGTGAGCTATCCGACGATGGTTGAGATGGCCGAGGCCAAACCCGTCATCGTGCCCACGCACGAAGGAACAGGCTTCAAAATGACCGCCGAAATGCTGCGCAAGGCACTCACGCCCAAAACACGCGCCATCGTGTACAGCTCGCCGAGCAATCCGACGGGCGAAGTCTACTCGAAGGCCGAGTTTGCCGAGTGGGTTCGCGTCCTCAAAGATTTCCCTAACGTGCTCGTCATCACCGATGACATATACAACACGCTGGTGTTTGACGGCTCGGTCGCGCCGCACATACTCGAAGTCGAGCCGGGCTTCAAAGATCGTACGCTGGTCGTGAATGGCGCCTCGAAGACGTTTTCGATGACCGGCTGGCGCATCGGTTGGGCCAGCGGGCCGAAAGAGATCATCTCGGCAATGACCCGTTTTCAAAGCCAGACTGTTTCGTGCGCGGCAACATTCGCCCAAAAGGCGGCGGCAGTCGGCCTCGAAAAAGGGGACGACGAGCTTCGCCAATCGGTGGTCAAACTCAAAGCCCGTCTCGAGTACTCACTGAAGCTCATGCAAAAAATCCCGCAGCTGAAGGCCCGCCGCCCCGGCGGCGCGTTCTATTTGTGGGTCGACATCACCTCGTGCCTCAATAAGAAATGGCGCGATCAAGACATCAAGACGTCCAGCGATTTCGCCCGTCTGTTTCTCGAGGACAAGAAAGTGGCCGTCGTACCGGGCATCGAGTTCGGCCAAGACGGCTATTTCCGCATGAGCTTTGTGCTGTCAGAGACCAAGCTCGACGAAGCCTTTAAGCGTTTGGGCGCCTTCGTTGCAGAAATCGCGTAACCGCATTATTGCAGGGGCGCTCGCATAGGACCACCGAGTCGCCGCGCCCTCCGCTGAAACTCACCTAATCATAGCGCCGTACCTGGCAGTTGACCGAGCCGGCGCTCTGAAGCGGCGTGTGATAGACACCTGCCAAACCCTCCGCCATGATCGTGGAGTCAGCCCACCACGCGGTTGGCGAGCAGACGCGGGCGGTGACCGGCACGGCGGCCCGCCACGCGACTGGCAAACAGACGCGGGCGGTGACCGGCACGGCCCGCCGCCCGATAAACAAACTGGCTCGACAAAAGGAGTTGCGAGTGACTCGTTGGTCTTCGAAATTGGCTTTGTTCGTTTACGGATTTGTCATTCTGGCCCTGTCCCATTTGCCATTGGCTCCGGCTGAAGCCGCGAAACGACGCTCTGATCTTTTCAGCATCGAAATGGACGTGCATATTGACGGACGGCTCGTGGCGAGCCCGCGGCTGGTCGCCCCCGTGAACACGAAAGCTGCGATTACTCAGTCAACGAAGCAGACGAAAGAAAAAGTCTACGTAGCTGTTGAAACCAAGCGCGCGCCAAATCCGCGCATGCCCGACGCTTTGCTCATGACCTTCAAAGTCATCTACGTAAAGGGCAAACAGCGCAAAATCGTATCTGAGCCCCAAATCCTCGCCCAACTCGGCGAACGCGCCGAAATTACCATGAGCGACGACCAAAACGACGAAGCCTTGAAGCTGAGCGTAGTCGCACGCGCGCCGAAAAACCGCTAAACCTCTCACCCCACAAGCGAGTTTCCAACCCACCGCGCACGCGGACTACGAACCCCACCGCGCCCGGGTTCCCAAGCCCGCCCGGCGCGCATGCCTCCGCGGCCCGCCCCACCGCGCACGCGGATTCCTCTGGCCCGCGCAGCCCGCACGCCTGCGCGTCCCGCCCGGCCCGCACGCCTGCGCGGCCCGCCCAGTCCGCACGCCTCCGCGGGCCGAGTACTCGCGATATCGGTCCCCACGTAACTCCGATCCTTGTACGGGCCGCCGACGCCACACGCACACGCCGTGGCTGTAGGGATCCCGTGATCCGTTCCGGATCCAGTTTCGGAAAGATGTGTGCAACGCAATCAAACTTGATCCTGTCTTCAACTCCGAAGTGCAACGATTTCCGAGAGGAACGATTGCAGAAGTGGAGGTTCGTTGTTTGATTCGAGAGATGAAGGGTTATCGTCATATCGAGAGTAA
>DASUEL010000153.1:0-6372 GCA_036275095.1 Bdellovibrionales bacterium | reverse complement strand
GGAAGATGCGCGCCCGATAAAATCGAGAGGCCCACGATATCGACGTCTTCTTGCAGGGCCGAGCGGACCACCATTTCGGGAGTCTGATGGAGACCGGTGTAGATGACTTCAAAACCCTGATCCCGCAGGCCGCGCGCGACGACTTTGGCGCCGCGATCGTGTCCGTCGAGACCGGGCTTGGCGATGAGAACCCGAATGATCTTATCCATATAGGGTTCAAGTCTATACATAGGCGGGCCAGTGGTGTAAACGAGTAGTTTCTCAGGAGGCCAGTATGTCTCATGCCGTGACCATCATGACCGAAGAAGAAGAAGCCTTTCGCGAAGCCGTGCGCTCATTCGCGCTCTCCGAAGTGAAACCCCTGGTTCACAAGATGGACCATGAGGCGCAGATGGATTCGGGCCTCATCAAAAAACTCTTCGAAATGGGCCTCATGGGGATCGAAACGCCCGAGGCGCTTGGCGGCGCGGGCTCCAGCTTCACCATGGCCTGCCTCGCGGTCGAGGAGCTCTCGCGCGTTGACGGCTCCGTCGGTGTCCTCGTCGACGTGCAAAACACGCTCGTGACGAACGCGCTTCTTCGCTGGGGGAGCGACGCTCAAAAATCAAAATACCTCCCGAAGCTCGCCCGCGAATGGGTCGGCGCCTATGCGCTTTCCGAGAGCGGGAGCGGCTCCGACGCCTTCGCGCTCAGGCTCAAGGCCGACGACAAAGGCGATCATTACGTTCTCAACGGTAACAAACTCTGGATCACCAACGCCAAAGAGGCGGGTCTTTTCATCTGTTTCGCGAACCTCGACTTCAGCAAAGGGTACAAGGGCATCACGGCGTTTCTCGTCGAGAAGACCTTCCCCGGCTTCAGCGTCGGCAAAAAAGAAGACAAGCTCGGAATCCGCGCCAGCTCCACCTGCGAGCTCCGCTTCGACAACTGCCGCGTGCCGAAAGAAAACGTGCTCGGCGAAGTCGGCAAGGGCTACAAAATCGCAATTGAAACACTCAACGAAGGCCGTATCGGCATCGGCGCCCAGATGGTGGGTATCGCGCAAGGCGCGTATGACGCAGCACTCTTTTACATCAAAGGCCGCGAGCAGTTCGGGCAGTCCATTTCGCGATTTCAGGGCGTGCAGTTTCAGCTCGCCGAGATGCGCGTGCAGCTCGAGGCCGCGCGGGTGCTGGTGTACAACGCCGCCCGTTTGAAAGATCAGGGGCTGCCGTTCGTCAAAGAAGCCGCGATCGCGAAGTACTACTCGTCGAAGGCGACCGAGGCGATCTGCTCGCGCGCCATCGATCTTTTCGGCGGCAACGGCTTCACGAAAGAGTATCCGGTCGAGAAGTATTATCGTGACGCCAAGATCGGGCAAATTTACGAAGGCACGAGCAACATGCAGCTTCAAACGATCGCGAAGCTCGAGCTCGCCGAGTAATCCGTGGAGATCTTCCGCGACGTTCCGCAGGTTCTCTGGATCCGCGTCGGGGCGCTCGGCGATTTGCTCATCTCAACAGCGGCGCTTGAAGAGACGTTCAAGCGCTTTCCGCACAGCAAAGTCTGGGTTTTGGGCGACCGCTTCTGGCTCGAGCTTCTCGAGCCCGCCCAGTGGCCCCGCCTGAACGGCATCATCATTCGCAAAAAAAACAATCGCGGCCAGCTCTACGTGCCCGCAAGCCAAAAAGGCTGGAGACGCGAGGGTGACGCGCGCTCGCTCGGCTATTTTTACCGGCGAACGCAGGCCACGGTGAATCTCCGCATCGAATCGTACCGGTTCGCGTGGGGCCCATGGCGCGCGCGGGTTCCGATCCGCATCGGCTCCTGCCCCTGGCCGATGAAATGGTTGTACACGCACTGGTCGCCCGGGCTCGGCAAAGAGCCCGCTCTTCACGAGCGCGACTGGTACGTCAACGTCGTTCGGGCTCCGAAGCGGTCGTGGTTTCCGCTCGGCCGCCTCGAGGAGAACCGGTCGAAGTTCGCGACGGCGACCGACCGCCCGCGCGGCGGCCTTCCGCGCCTGAAGGAGGCTGACCCCTCCACGATCGCGCGGCTGACGCTCCCAAAAGCGCAAAGCGCCTCCACACGTGCGCCATTGAAAGAGCCCGTGTCCTTCAAAAACTACTGGCTCATCAACCCCACTTCGAGCCGGATCGAAAAGGCCTGGCCCGCCATAAAGTTTCGTGAGTTCGCGCTCCAGCTCGCCGAGCGGCTGCGCGAAACGGGGCAGAAGGTCGTCGTCATCGGCGCTCCAAACGAAACCGAGTGGCTCAAGAAAGTCGCGGGCGAGGAGCTTCCGATCGTGCAACCGCCAACATTAGGTGAACTTATTGATGTGGTTGCGGGAGCTAATATTTTGGTTACGAACACGAGCTCAGTTCAGTTCATCGCGGCCTCGACCAAGACGCCGACGATCACGCTGATGGGCCGTTCGAGCCCGGTCCGCTGGGGGCCGGTGGGCCCGCAAGATATTGTCGTCAAAGGAAAAATTCCGGAAGGCGGACATCCGGATTTGTTCGTCGAGGAACGGCTGGCCTACGAGAGCATCAGCGTTGAGCAAGTATTGCGAGAGTGTGAGAAGTTTGTAAAAGTTTCCAACCCGGAAACTGCCGTTGAAACAAATTTCAAGCCGTAGTGTCTTCGCCTTCTGCCGCTAATTTTTCATTGGCGGAGGGGGAAAAAATGAACGCTCGTTTCGCACTGATCGCACTTGTACTTCTTCTAGGGTCAGAGGTTTTCGCGCAAGGCATGCCGCTGATCGTCCCGGGCTGTCACAATGCCCAGGGCCGCATGGTTCCTTACGTCATTGAGCACGAAAGCATTCCGACTTATGCCGCCGCCGGCTGGCATCCTCAGGTGGGCCCGATCATTCTGGTCAACCCCGCGATCGCCGCGAAGTTCAGCGTTCGATTTAATATGTATGCGTACCTACACGAGTGCGGCCACCACCGCCTGGGCCACGTGACACCCTATATGGATCCGCATCGCAAGATTCACGGCATCCAACAAGCCAAAGAGCTCGATGCCGACTGCTACGCCGTCGCGAAAGGCATGGAGCTCGGTTACATCCGCAGCACCAACGATCTCAAAGAGATCGGCATGCAGATGATCGATTGGCCGGAAGATCCGGAACATCCGTCAGGCGAAGTGCGCTTCAAGCACATGCTGACCTGCGCGCAAAGAGCCGTGCAGGTTCCGCAAGGCTACACCCGCTAAGATCCGCCGCTCATTTTTCTAAAATTTTCGATTTAATAGTCTTGGGGGCCGCTTATCCCGAAAGGGTAAGCGGCCATTTTTTTTCGCGTTCTGCTGAGTCCGCGTTTGGACGGGGAGCAGGACTCGGGACCCAGGACTCGGGACTCCGTCTCAGGGAAAACAGCGCCGCCGCGAGGGGCGGCTCTTACCACCCCGGAACCGAGTCCCGGGACCCGAGTCCCGGGTCCTGAGTCCTGCACGCAAGGCCCAGTCGATCGTCGTTCAAAAGAAATACGCGCTGCCGACGAGCATCGAGAAAATCTGTTTTGCTTTATTACGCTCGAGAATGCGTTGCCCGATCATTTGCGTGCTCTCGCCGGCGCCGCCGGTGTAATAGCCGCCGAAGCTGAACGAGACTTTCTCGTTGGTGAACACGCCGAGGTTGGCGCTGGCGCCCCACATGTGAATGTGGTCGGAGTAGCGCCGGTCCGTGCGGTCGATGGGTGGTGCCGAGGAGAAGTTCGTGAAGGCGCCCGCGCGCAGCTTCAGCCAGGTCTTCAGGTAATACTCCGCGCCGAGGGCCACGTTCACGACGGGCACGTTCTCGATTCGGTCCGACACCGGTCCTTGCTCCATGTCGTCGTAAGCTTCGCTGCCGTAGTAGGTGAGGTCGAAGCTCCACGTGTATTTGTGCGGAATCTCGTGCGCGAGGCCGAGCGCGATCTTCATGGGAATGCGCGTTTCGGTCCCGATATTGTTCGCGCCCGCCATTTGCGGCGTGTTCGAGAGCGAACCATCGAAGCTCGAGCGAAAGTAGCTCCCGCGCCCGCTGATTTCGAGCGACGGAAAGCGAAAGTTCATTCCGAGCGACCAGGTGTCGCCGATGTCCTGAAAATACCCGAGGGAGTAAACCAGCGAGTTGTGCGCGAGTATTTTCTCCTCCGAGGTGTAGCGCGTGAAGGTCGAAAAGGTCTGGTCGGTCACCGAGCGCTGAAGGTTGCGGGACGTGTAGTAGATTGTGAGACCCACTGATTGCGTCTCGGTGATGTTGAGCGCGATATTGCCGCCGACCCAAAGCGATTCGTCGAGAATCGACATGAACGTGTTGGTGCTCTCTCCGCCCTCGACTTTGTTTTCGACTTCACCGGCGTAAAAATCGTACTCGGGAATGATGATCGAAAGCCCGAGCGCGAAGTTTCCGAACGCCGAAACGCTTCCGCTGGAGGCAGGTATCGACTTGAATACGCCTTGATTGATTCGCGTTGGCGCATCGCTCAAATCGTCGGCGCGGGTTCCAATGCGGGTGTCATATTTGTGATAAACGTTCGCGGTCGCCGAAAGCGAATGGCCGCGCATGCGTGCGATCGCGGCCGGATTGTAGAACGCGCAGGCGGCCGGATCGTCGCTCAACGCGGTGTAGGCACCACCCATTCCGGCCGCGCGATCGCCGATCAAAACGGAGTTATAGTTTTCGAAGGCCGCGTGCGCGCGGTCGGTCTCATAAACCGCAATCGCGAATAGCGCACACAAGACCCCATGCTTGAGCTTCAAACC
Source organism: Bdellovibrionales bacterium (assembly GCA_036275095.1). Taxonomy (GTDB): domain Bacteria; phylum Bdellovibrionota; class Bdellovibrionia; order Bdellovibrionales; family DASUEL01; genus DASUEL01. Next base: position 1,641 of record DASUEL010000153.1, on the reverse strand, counting down.
GGCTCCTCACCGTCCATGGCAAGACGAGTCCTAACTTATTGATTTTAAACGCTTAAGTAAGGCAAGCCTAACGATTTCGAAACGGTCCATACGACTCTGGTTCTTGAGCCGGTCGGGGGAGCGTTTTTCTAGACACAGGTCCAGGTCTCGGGTACCTTTTTGTAATGGATTTCCTCCACATTTTAGCGAACGCGATGCCGATGTTCGTCATCTTTTTGTTTTCACTTTGCTTTCATGAGTTTGCGCACGCGTTCGTGGCTCATATGCGCGGTGACAATACCGCCCAAATGATGGGGCGATTGACGCTAAATCCCATGGCCCACGCTGACCCGCTCGGAACCGTCATTCTTCCGCTCATCGGGATGACGGGCATGGCGGCCGGTCTTCCCATTTTCGGTTGGGCCCGCCCGGTGCCGGTCGATGAGCGCAACTTGAAGCGACCCAGGCAAGACATGTTTTGGATTGCCTCGGCGGGGCCCCTTTCGAACATTTTGCTCGCGACGCTTGGCGTGTTCGGCTACACGGGCTACCTCGCCTACACGGGGCTGACGGGCGCCGAGATCGCCAATGTGAACAACTGGTCCGTGTTCGCCATTTCGTTCGTTGCAACGAACCTCGCGCTCGCGTTTTTCAACTTGATTCCGTTTCATCCGCTCGATGGCGGCAAAGTGATCGCGCGCTTTCTCCCGGAAAGCATGAATCGTAAGCTCGAAGAGAACGAGCAGACGATCTCGATCGTGTTGATCATGGTCTTGTTTCTCGGCGGTTTCGCGATTTTGCGATATCCGATTTTTTGGACGTTTCAGGGGCTCGTCGACGTGGCCACGAGCTTGGTGGGATGATGGCGGACGTCGTAAAGAGAAGGCCGCGGGTCGTGAGCGGCATGCGCCCGACCGCGAAACTGCAAATCGGCAACTATTTCGGCGCGCTCAAAAAATGGCTCGAGCTTCAGAACGATCATGACTGCTACTTCTTCGTCGCCGACTGGCACGCCATGACCGACGCCTACAAGCGGCCGTCGGAGGTGAACGAGCTCGTGCGTGACGTGGTCGCTGAATGGATCGCCTGGGGCATCGATCCCGAAAAGCACACCGTCTTCGTGCAAAGCCTGGTGCCCGAGCCTCTGGAGCTCTTCACGATGTTCTCGAACATCACGCCGATGGGCTGGCTGGAGCGCGTGACGACATGGAAGGACGCCGAAGAGGAGCTCAAGCAGAAAGACGCGTTCAACCTGGGGCGCTTCTCGTACCCCGTGCTTCAGGCCGCCGACGTGGCTCTTTACCGCGGCGAGAAGGTGCCGGTCGGGCAAGACCAAATTCCGCACTTGGAGCTATCGCGGGAAATCGTCCGCCGGTTCAATCACCTGTACGGAACGGACCTGCCTGAAGCCGCGCAGATCATGACGAACACCCCTTACATCATCGGCATCGACGGCCGCAAAATGTCGAAATCCTACGGCAACGTGATTCCGCTCACCGCCGAGCCGAAAGAGATCGAGGCGCTGACCAAAAAAATGGTCACGGACCCGGCCCGCGTGCGCCGGACCGACCCTGGCGACCCCGAGAAATCGACCGTCGGGCTCATGCACAAGCTCTTCTCGTCGCCCGAAGAGAACGAGTGGGTCCGCCAAGGCTGCACGAC
>DASUEL010000152.1:0-2177 GCA_036275095.1 Bdellovibrionales bacterium | reverse complement strand
CGGCACCTTTGTGTTCCCGCAAAATATCGCGAGAAACCAGCATCATGAGCTCGTCGCCATAAAGCATGCGGCCGGTATCGTCGACAACGCCGATGCGGTCGGCGTCTCCGTCAAAGCCGATGCCGACGCGCGCACCCGAGGCTTTCACTTCGCGAATGAGGTCCTGCAAATTCTTTTCAACCGTCGGATCCGGATGGTGGTTGGGAAATTTGCCGTCTGGCTGCTCAAAGAGAATTCTTGGTTTCAAACCAGCGGCTTCGTAAAGCTTGCGAACGATGCAGCCCGCGGCGCCATTGCCACAGTCGAGTACGACAGGAATCGCTTTCAAACTATTGAACTCATCGCGGTAGCGGGCGACGTACGGGGTGAGAATGTCGTAATCCTCAGCTGACCCTTTGCCGGCCGGAAAGTCCTTCGACAGAATGATTTCTTTGAGCGCCTGAATCTCGTCGCCGAAGATCGTGGTGTTACCAACCGAGACCTTAAACCCATTGTACTCGGGCGGATTGTGGCTACCAGTGACCATCATTGCGCCATCGAGATCTTTAATCTGAAAAGTCGAAAAATAGCAGATCGGGCTCGTTACGAGGCCCAGCTTAAAAACATGCGCGCCGGCCGAGACGTAACCATCAACCATCGCCTTCACCAGAGACGGGCTCGAGACCCGCGCGTCGTGACCGATGCTCAGGCGCAGATTCTGTTTTCCGGTTTTCTTCTGGATGTAACGTACATGGGCGCGGGCTAAATCGTGAGCGAAAGACTCGTCGTAGTCTTTGCCGTAAACGCCACGGATATCATATTCGCGAAAAATCACATGGTTCATCGTTCGTCCTCGCTTCGCTTTGCACGGCACATGTCGACCGCCCACTTCAGCGCTTCCAGCATGGAGTGGTAGTCGGCCTTGTCCTTGCCGAAAATGTCTTTGGCCGTCCCGTGGTCGACGCTCGTGCGAACGAACGGCAGACCCATGGTCATATGGACGCCCTGTCTTTTATGAATCAATTTGTACGGAATCAAGCCTTGGTCATGGTAATTCGCCACGAAGACCGCATATTTCTCCCAGTTCTCCTCAGAAAACGCGGCATCGGGCACGAGCGGCCCCTCAACGGGAATTTTCGAGCCCTTTAGTCGCTCGACGACACGATTGTGAACTTCTTGTTCGTGTTTACCAATAATTCCCTCTTCACCGGCATGGGGGTTGAGCCCGAGCACCGCGACACCGCGCTTGTCTTTCGACGGCAATAGCGATTTAAGCTCCTGGGCCGCCCTAATGGCGCCCTCGAGGCATTTCTCGTCCAAGTGCCCCGCGACCCGGTCGAGGCTGATGTGCCCGGTCGCCAATACGACTGAAAACTTCTTTCCGACGAACGTCATGAACAGGTCATTGGCTTTCGCTACGCGCTTTAGAATATCGGTGTGCCCGATGTCTTTCATGCCGGCGGCCTGAATGGCCGTTTTCGAAAGCGGTGCTGTCGCGATTCCGTCAATGTGGCCGAGTTTTGCGGCTTGTGCGGAGATCTCCACCCAGTGCGCCGGCGAAAGGTTTGATGAGATATCCACGAGATCTTTATTGCCGGAGACGCTTTCTTTGAGCGCTTCGGGCCAGCTAGAGACGGTCCGCCTCCGAAATGTTGAATCGATCCGCCGCAGATCTTTCTTTGAAGCCGAGGGAGCTCGCCAGAGGTAAAGTTGGATGTCGGTTTTCGGCTTTACGCGTGCGAGAGCCTTGGAAACGACCTCGAAGCCGATCCCGTCGGGGTCGCCCGTCGTGATCGCGATCTTTATCAGACGGTTCATTTTGCGTTAATCCGAACGAACGCCTCTTGTCGCCGCTGATCAAGCCAGAATGCAAATTGCTTCTTGAACGCTTTTTGATAGAGCGTCTGGCGAATGTCTTCTTTTTGCCGCTCCAGCTCTGGGTCTGAAATCAGGCGTTTGCTGACGACCTTCAAAATTCTCAAGCCGTCTTTCGTTCGCACGACGCCCGTAGTGTCGCCCGGCTGAAGCGGAGTAACTGCGTCTTCGAGCTCCTTAACGAATTCACCCGATTTAAATGTGCCGAGCAAGCCTCCGGGAGAAAAGCCAGGGTCTTCGCTGTACTTCGACGCGAGCGATTCGAACGATTCGCCTTTCTTTAAGAGGCCCAGCACGGTTTGAGCCTTTGCTTCCGCGGATTT
>DASUEL010000151.1:0-2360 GCA_036275095.1 Bdellovibrionales bacterium | reverse complement strand
CACTCTTCTTCGCGGCCCATGTCGGTTTTGTACTCGAGCCCCATCGACTGCATGTCGCCCAGTTTTTCTTCTTTTGGCTCTTCGTCGCCGATGCCTTCGGGAATCAGCTGGTCAATCTCGCTTAAAGTCGGCAGCTCGCGCAGATCTTTGAGACCGAAAATCTCGAGGAACTTGCGCGTGGTCGCGTACAGCATGGGCTTTCCGGGCAGCTCGCTCTTGCCGTCGAAACGAATGAGGCCGCGATCCATCAAGGCGCGCATCAGGTGGCCCGACTCGACTCCGCGGATCTCGTCGACCTCGGCCTTCACGATCGGTTGTTTGTACGCGATGATGGCCAGCACTTCGAGCGCGGGGCCCGAGAGTTTGAAGGGCCGGCCCTTCATCATTCGGCGCAAAAACACCGAGTTCTCAGGTTTGGTCCGCAGCTGGTAGCCGCCGCCGACTTCGACCAGCGACAAGCCGCGCTCGGCGCCAGTGTAGTCGATCGCGAGCTGTTCGAGCGCTTCACGAATTTGCGGTGTCTTGATGTTGGTGCCTTTGAAAATTTCTTTGAGGAACGCGGTGCCCAGCGGCTTGTCGGACGCGAGCAGCACGCTTTCGATGATCGAGCGGACTTGCACCGGCTCTAAATCAGTGGGTACGACCTCGGCTTCGGCCTCTTCGGCCTCGCCCAGACCTTCGGCCTCGAGCAGAGCCGCATCAGGGTTTTCGAGCGCGGCATCTGGGTTCTCAATGTCAGTCTTTTCGATTTCGTTTTCGCTCATGAGTCGTACCTCTTAAATCGCCGGAGAGGGCTCGGGTTCGCTGGAGCCATCCGGAATTTCCGTTGAGTTCATGGACGTCAAAGTTTCAGGCGCCTCGGGCGCCGGAGTCGGTTCTGATTGAGGCGCAACCGCAAGCTCAGGCTCAGATTCGGGCCCGGGCGCGGTCACGATCGCGGGCTCGTCCCCATATTGAACGGGCGGAAGATCGGACCCGGCATCCTCGATCGCGTCGATGTCGGCGAAGGTCAGCTCGCCCGGCACGGCGCTCTCGCCGTTCGCGCCGTGGGCGGGATTCGCGTTTGATTCGCCCATCATCGCGGCGGTTTCGATCGCCAGCGCGAGCCCCGGCTCTTCGGCAACCGCCTCGTTGGCCGCGTTCATGTCGCCGCCGTCGGAGGCGACCATGGCATCCATCGCGGAGCTCACGTCGGCCGCATTTGCCCCTTGCGAGGCGTCGGCTTGCGCGAGGAGATCCATTTGCAATTCGGCCGCGAGAATCTCTTCATCGCTGGCCGCGGGGCCTTCAGGCTCGGGCTCATCAACCGCGACGACGGCGCTGCCGGTCAGGTCGAGCGCCTGCAGCTCAGGCGCCTCGAGCTCTTGAACTTGGCTGACGACATCGCGCTCAATATGCTTTTTCGTGTCGATGTGAATCGGCCCGTAGACCTCATTCTGGAAAATCGAGGTGAAGCCGAGCCGGCTCAGCTCGAGGATCGACATGAAGGTAATGACGACTTTCGACTTGATCGAGCGTTCCTCGTTGGTGAGAAGCTCGTCGAAACGCAGGCGCTTGCCCGGAATCAGCCGGTTGCGAATCTCGAGAATACGGCTTGAGAGCGACTGCACCTTCGCCATGACGACGTGCACGTTCTTTTTGATATTGCGAACGACCTTGCGATAAAGACCGATCATCGCGAATAGCCCGCCCTCGTCGAGAATGATCGTGGGATCGGCCGAGGTCGACTCGAGTTTGAAGCCGCGGGCATAGACCTCGCGGCCCAAGAGCGGGCGGCCGTAGAGCTTCTTGCTCGCCTGCTGAAACTTCTCGTACTCCAGCAGCCGCTCGACCAGCTCTTTGCGCGGATCTTCGGCCTCGATTTGCTCGCCTGTTTCGTCATACTGCGGGAGCAGCATCTTCGATTTGATGTGAATGAGGGTCGCGGCCATCGCCACGAAATCGCCCGCGAGCTCGAGGTTGAGCTCTTTCATCATGCGGATGTATTCGAGGTACTGTTCGGTGATTTTCGTGATTTGTATGTCGTAGATGTCCATCTCATTTTTGCGAATGAGATAGAGCAGAAGGGCCAAAGGGCCTTCAAACTTTTCGAGGTGAACCAAAATACTCAAATTCGTCCTCCGAGAAAGCCCATTTTTTCTTTCAGGGCGTTCAGCGTCTTTTGGGCTTCCCGCCTGGCTTTGGCGGATCCTTCTTCGATGATTGAATCAAGGCGCTTTGGATTACTCAACAGTTCTTTTTTTCGCGCGAGGGGCTCGGCCATGAACTTGTTGATATTCGCGGCCAAGCGGGCCTTGCAGTCGCCGCAGCCAATCCCTGCCGTCGTGCAGCCCTGGCGGACCCACTCGATATCCTCGGGC
>DASUEL010000150.1:0-3056 GCA_036275095.1 Bdellovibrionales bacterium | reverse complement strand
TCGACTAATTTAAACTTTGTCAGTTTAAGCAATTTTGCCCCATGCGCCGAACGCCCACCGCCCGTGTTTGAGAATGAAAACTTAGCATTTCGAGCATCTCCTGTGCGCGGCCCCACCCGCCTCGCCACGAGTTCGACATTCTTCGAAACTTTCCAGAAAAATACGAAATAACGTACCGAGATGAGACGTTCAGGAACGATAAAATGACGCCGGCTCTTCATTTCGCCGTGAGGGTGTCCGAAAAGTACTATGAACCTTGATAGGTACATTTGGGGGAGGCCTATGAATATGCAACAACCTGCTCCGCGCGTTCCTCTCAACGTCAGCATTGAGTTTAGACGCAACTACGCCCGCGTCTCAGACTACGGCGTGTTGAAGAATATCAGTATCAGCGGAGCCTTTATTGAGACCGCAGGTCACAGGCTCCAAGCCAAGGAGAAGGTAAAGCTGACATTCAATGTTGGCGGGCGCGTCCGGCAGCTCAACGCCGCCGTGATTTGGGCCAGAGAGACCGGTGCGGGGCTGAAGTTTCAGCCGTACAACAACCAGGATCTTCAGATCGTGGACGATCTCATCTATTTCATCGAGAATCAGCGCGACTCCAGACGCAATGTCTTGGCGTCGATTTTCGATAAGGTCACTAACGATAAGATGGAAAATTGATTCACTCCTGTCCCGCGAAACGGGGCGCGGCTTCTGAGCCGCGAACCCTTTTGCGGGGCACGTATGCGGCGGCTATAAACTGAAGACAGTTTGTAGCCGCTCGTATTTCAGCCGCTCGGCCGGCGCCGCCCGGGCCCGCAACCAAAAAGCAAAACGGCCGGGTTTCCCCAGCCGTCTCGTTTGCCTGCCGACTTAAGCCTTCGGCTTAAACTTGCGTTTGGCTCAGCTTGATCTTTTTGCTGCGGCTTCTCTTCATGATCATCGCGAAGATCGCGGCCGCGGCAACCAGAAGAATCGCGGCCACACCGAGCGCCATGGTCGTATCGTTATCGAGCGAGTCCATGGACTTCTTCGGCGGAGGCGGCGGAGGCGGCGGCGGAGGCGCATCGACCACACCAGCAGCACTCGGATCTTCAGCCGGAGGCGGCGGGGGCGGCGGAGGCATATCGGCCGGAGGCGGCGGAGGCGGAGCCTGCGCGATGTCCATGGGCGGCGGCGGCACGGCCGGGTCATTCGCGACCGGCGGATCTTGAGGCAGCGTGTTCGCTGCGACATCACCACCGCCTGAATCCGACGGCCAGTACTTCAGCTCGATGCCGGGCGGGACGACGTCCTTCGACTCGACGTTCGAGTTCGTTGCCCAGATTTCTTTCCACGCGTTCGGATGACCAAGCAGGTCCTTCGAGAACGAGCGGATGTTGTCACCTTCTTTGGTCACGTAAATCTGCGGCGGAATGCCCTTGTCTTCATAATAGGTCATCATCGTAGACGCGTCGTCAGGACGGGTCTGCGATTGGAAGTAGATCTTGTCGCCCGGCTTCACGCCACGCTTCAAAATGGGGTTGTCAGAAACGAGCTTGCCACTTCCATCGGCCGCGCCATAGAGCTTGGTCGCCAAGCCATCGAGCGTATCACCGGGACGGGCAACGTAGACCGTGTTCAACAGACGGCCGTTCGACTTATAAGGTGTATCTTTGATCTTCAAAAGCGGAGCTGGCGCGGGTGCCGGCGGAGGCTCTTCCGCAACGGCCACCGGCTCTGGTGCCGGCTCGGGCTCAGCGATCGGCTCCGGCGCGGGCGCCTCTTCGGCGGGCGCGGCCTCACCTGCATCGGCGGTTTCGGTGGCAGGAGCTTCCCCACCCTCGGCGCCCTCTTCAGGAAGCGCGGCCTCATCGCCTTCGCCGCCTTCGAGGTCGGCAACGACTTCGTCGCCACCTTCTTCAGAGCCGCCTTCAGCGGTCGCTTCGCCGCCCTCTTCGCCTTCGCCGCCTTCTTCAGCGACATCCTCACCGTCTAGGCTCTCTTCGTCACCACCCTCTTCGCCCGCCTCTTCGGCATCGGCTGTGGCGGTTTCGCCCTCCTCAGACTCGGAGCTCGAACCACATCCAACGTGGAACGAAATCGAAAGCAACAAGATGAGTAAAACGCTTAGTTTTTTCATTGCTGGCATTCCTTTGCTGCAATTGTTTCCCCGTTTCCTTGGGGACCTCATACAATTACAGCACAATTACAATCGGCTGAAAAAGAGATTTTATGACGGGACGGAAGTCGCAACCTGACACACAAGCCGAAGGTCCCGTGACATTTCGCCACTAGACGTGAGGCGTAGTTTACTTTTTTGAAGAGTTCTTTTTGCTCTCGGAAGTCGTCTGTTTCTTCTCGGGCTTGCTCTCTGAAACGAACTCGAACTTATCCCCGATCTTGATCCCGGCTCTCTTGAACCAGCCTTGCGGCACTTCGAGAGCGTACTGCGCGAATTTCTTCGCGCTGTACACCTTCGGAGACTTTTCAAGATCGCTCGCCGGCTCCATGTCGAAGTGCTCGATTAGGACTTTCTTAGAGCTGAAGAAGCCGATGCTGAGAGGGACATAAGTATTTTTCATCCAGAAACTCTGCGGACGCTCATTTTCGAAAACGAACAACATCCCTTTGCCGTCCTCGAGGGTCTTTCGGTACATGAGTCCCTGTTGCCGGCGCTCCTCGGTGTCCGCGACCTCAACTAAAAGAGTTTGCTTGCCGAGGCTGATTTTTTCGGCCTTAAACTCGACGGCCCAGACCAATGTCGGGGCGACAAGCGTCATGATCGCGAGCTTTCTCACATTTCTCCCCTCGCAACGGCAAGCGCGACACCGTATCGAATACCGCGAACCGAAACCGTGATTTCCCGAACGTTCATGGCGTCGCATGCGGCGACCAAAATCGTACCACCCGCGACGATGACGTCCGCCCGGCCCGCATCGAGCCCCGTTACCGATTTTCGCTTTTCGAGGTCCATTTGTGCAAGACCGAGCGTGATTTCCTCGACTCGGTCGCGCGACATTTTGTGGCCGTGAATTTTTTCAGCTTCAAAATCGATTCCAAGATCGATTGCGGCGAAAGTCGTCGGAGTTCCG
>DASUEL010000149.1:0-2226 GCA_036275095.1 Bdellovibrionales bacterium | reverse complement strand
GGCTTCGCGAGCTCGGCGGCGAGCTGGCTGTCGCGGAACTCGGCTGGGACATCCGCGCTCGTAATTTCAGGGCGGGAGTCCTCTTGCTGAAGGTCTTTTTCGAGCTCCCTGCGCTCGGTGACAGGCTTCATCCAAAGCGTTTCAGGTAACTGGGCGCGCGCGGCGGCCCCGCACGTATTCGCGCCGGCGTCCGCGAGACCGGCCGAGAAAAGGAGGCAAACGACCAGCGTTAGACGTATCACTGGGCGAACCTTCGACATACGTGAATCTCCTGCTATGCCGGCGGAGAGTTCAATTCCCGTACCAGACGGGACCTGCGTGGGCGGGCTTGAGAGTGTCGTTAAATCAGACACCTGGCCAAAATCGGCCTCGCTCTACAGCATGCGGAGCATGGCTTCGTTGAGGGCGTAGTCGAGCCAACGGTGCGAGCCCAGCGGAGTCTTGCGTTTCGACAGGTAGCCCATGTGGCCGCCGTGGTCCTCCGCGTGTAGATGAACGTGTTCTGACAGTCGGGCCTCCGCGTAGTTGTGATATCGCACGAATGGATCGTCTTTTGCCGTCAACATGAGCGTGGGGCGGTCGATTTGAGAGAGCAGGTTTTTCGTCGAGCACGACTCGTAGTAGTCTTCGCGGCTCTTGAAGCCGCCGGCGGGCCCGGTGTAGATCGCGTCGAAATCGTAAAGCGTCGCGAGCAACGGCACTTGATACGAGCGGCCCGTGAGCTTTCTCCGGCGCTTCAAATCTTTGCGGCACTCGTGCACGAAGCGGAGGTCGTAAATACGGTTGAGGCCTTCGCGCAGCGCCTTGGCTCCGTCGGCCAGATCGATCGGCGCGTTCACGCTGATGGCGGCGTCGGGTTTCACGAGCGGGCCCGTGACCGCTTCGCGCCCGCCGCTCATCAGAAGCAGAAGGGCGTTGCCGCTCAACGAGAATCCGATCGCGAGATGCGTGTTACCCGGCTCCCGCGTGCGGCCATGCGCGATCACGGCCGAAAGATCTTCGGCGCGTCCCGAATGATAAGGGTGTTTCGCGAAGCCGGCGCCGGGCCCGCAGCCCCGGTGATTGGCCAGGTAGACGCTGTGGCCGTGGGCGCGCGCCAGAATGGCGGTGCGATGTATGTAATCGGCCTCGGTGCTTCCCGAGAGCCCGTGAAACAGGTAAACCGTTTTGCCGCTCAGACCCGCGCGATAATAGGCGACGAGCCGGTCGCCGTCGGGCAGCTCGAGTGTGACTCGTTCGCCTAGATCGCGCAGCATCGGCGAGGGAAGAAAGTGCCCGAAGACCGTTTGCGCGTGACCGCTCCGCGCCCAGGGCGGTGGCTCACAAGGCTCGAGCTGCAAGTTCGGCGCGAAGGCGCTCATCGAGCCTCACCCACAGCGAGCGCTTTCGATTCTTCGCGGGCCTGCAGAGGCTCGCGTCTGCGCAAAAGGCCATTGAGCAAGAATAGATCTCCGGCGAGCCCCGCCATGAGGCCCGCGGCCATGATCAAGCCGAACGTTTTCGGCGGATCGAAATAAGAGCCGAGATAAAGCAAGCAGGTGAGCGCCATCAAGGTCGCGGTCTGAATCGAAGCGCCGCCGTGATGCTCGATTCCGTCATGAAGATCGTCGGTGCGGGAGGCATACAGGTATTGAATCGCGTTGTCGCCGGCAAGACCGACGAGCGTGCTGGCGAAGATGCACTTGAGAAAATCCATCGGAATCTTGAGCGCGGCCATCATGATGACCATCAGGCACGGACCCCAAAACGAGCTCAATAGCAGCGCGGCCAGATGCCGGGTGCGCCCGAGCGCGAGTGCCACGAAGCCGACGACACCCGCGACCATGAAAATGCTTGTCGACATGCTGTCGAGAAGCGTCTTCGGGATTTTTGTGGCGAAATCGGAGTACGCCATGAGGTCGCCGGCCACGTGGCACCCCCAGTTTTCGCAGATCTTCTCGGCCCGCGCTTTGAGCGTCTGCAAGTCGGCCACGGAAATGTCGCGCAAATAGAGCTGGGCCCGTGGGATTCCATCGGGGTCGACGAGCTGTTTGTACGAGAGCGACATCTTGAAGTCGGCCTCGACGTCGTATCCTGCCGGCGCCGCCCGCTCGCGCAGCCAGGTGAGCACGCGCAAGGGGCTCTCGTACGTCACGATGTTGGGCCCCGCGATCGGATCCCGCATCAGCGCCTGAGCCGCGAGATCAGTGTTTTCGAGCTGGCCAGGGTCATGCATCAGCAGCGATA
>DASUEL010000148.1:0-6239 GCA_036275095.1 Bdellovibrionales bacterium | reverse complement strand
GTCAAAGGTGCGAAATGCACTCGCCGAGTTTGCGGTTTCAAACTCGGGTACCGTGTAGATAGGCGCGCGCGACTTCGCCGCGAGGCCGGACTTTAATCGGGTGAGCGGCGCTACTCCGCCGATGCCATCTTATTGAGCTCGTCGAAACCGGGAAGTCCCGTGAGATCTGGAATCACGACGATCGCGATTCGGCGATTGGAGGCGCGGCCCTCCGGCGTCTTGTTGCTTGAGACTGGCTGTGTTTCGCCGTAGCTTGCGGCGCTGATACGGTGGGCGGGCATCCCGCTCTCTAGCATCGTATGCAGAACCGTCATCGCGCGAGCGGATGCCAGTTCCCAATTCGATTTGAACGCGGCTTTTTTGAGGATCTTGACGTTGTCGGTGTGGCCCTCGATCTGAAAGACGCGATCTTTCAAAGTCGCGAGGAGCGCCGAGACTTCCTTTATCGCCGACGTTCCGCTCGCCGAAAGCTCTGACGAGCCCGAATCGAACAAGATATCCGTCGAAAGAGCCAGCACCATCTTGCCATTGATGACTTTGATATTGAGTTTTCCGGCGTCGACGAGTTTCTTGAATTTCGCCGTGAGCTCGCGAAACTCGGCCAGGCGTTTTTCAGCTTCACGCTTGCGCTGCTCGAGCTGTTCGAGCGCTCGCCGCATTTCATTGACCGAGTCGTTGAGCTGCGATTTCTCGGAGGCGAGTCGATTGCTCTCGTTGGCAACGATGCCGAGTCTTTGCTCCAAGTCGATCACTTGGGCCTGGCAAGCCAGCAGTTCATCCCGCGTCGAAACGTGCTCTTGCTGAAGACGGTTGTACTTCGCCGGGGCGACACACGCGGCCAACGGAAACGTCAACAACATGAGTGATTTTCGGAGGCTCATCCGATGCTCCTTTGCATACGCCAAATACATGGCGATTCGTAAACTGATCGAAGTTTAAACGGGATTTACAGGCCGCGAATAATCGCGTGAGACCACTTCAGATTACGCCCGGCTGGCGGCCCGGTCAAATTTCGAGGGCGGCACGTCTTGAATTGAGCGCCTCAATTGCCGCGGCTCACGGTCAAGGCGTGCCATTTCGTCTCATCAAGAAGCCAAAACGGCAGTTCGCAAACGCGAGCGCAAATTGAGAGTCATCTCGTTTCGGTACGCGGGTTGCTTTCGAATTCGAAGAGGGCAAAAAAAGGGGGATCGTATGCGCGCAACGTTGATTGAAAAACAAATGCCGGGTTACCAGATGAGGCAAGTCGACCGCGTCCGTGTCGGCGCGTCACCGGGACGAGCGTGGAGAGTTGTTCGCAACCTCGATACGCAGTCACATTTTCTCAGCCGGATGTTGTTCGCGCTGAGAGCCCTTCCTGAGCGGTTATTCAAGCGCTCCGAAAACGCGGCCGCGCTCATTCCCCCGCGCTCGACCATCGAGGATTTCACGGGACCCGGAAAGGGCTTCAAGATTCTCGCTGAGGAGCCGGGCCGAGAAATCGTCGTGGGTTCGGTCGGCAAGTTCTGGAAGCCCGCGATCGAGTGGGCCGAAATCGAGCCTTCCTCTTTCGGCGCGTTTTCGGCGGCGGGCTACGGCAAGCTCGCGTGGAGCTTGAGGGTTGATCCCGATGGGCACGGCGGCTCTTGGATTACCTGGGATCTGCGCGTCGGAACGACCGATACGGCGACCTGGCGATTCTTCCGTTACTACTGGTTTCTCATCGGAAGCTTTTCACACCTGCTGAGACGCTCGGCGCTGCATGCGATGGCCCGCGAGCTCGGCGGCTCACCGAGCGAAGAGCGTTTAGCTCTGACCGCGGACGAGCTCGTTCCTCAGCCGAAGTACCAGAAAACCATGAGCATAACGATCGAAGCCCCGCCGGAGCGTGTCTGGCCGTGGCTCACGCAAATGGGCTGCCGCAGGGGCGGCTGGTACAGTCTCGACTATCTAGACAACGGAGGCGTGCCAAGCGCGCGGCAGCTGATTCCCGACCTACAGCAACTGCGGGTGGGGCAGGTTCTGCCGTGGAAGCCGAAGGGAAATGACGGTTTCACCGTGCTTGCCTTTGAAGAGAACAAACATTTGATATTAGGGACCGCGTCGCTTTTGAAGGGGCCGCGCGCGCAAGCCTCGGCATTCGATGACACGTGGGCATTCGTATTGGAGCCGGTCGGGCCGGGCGCCACGCGGCTCATCACGCGGGTGCGTGCCGACTTCGCCCCGAGCGGGCGCATGACGCTTTTGACCGGCTGGCTGAGCGCCGCGCACGTGATCATGGAACGCGCGCAGCTCCGAAATCTAAAACGCCGAATCGAATATGCGAGCTCGTCTTCGCCCGTGCTCCTGCGCGAAGCGCCTCACGCGCAATTTCGCGGGCAGGTCGAGGTTGACGTCGCCGCCACCCCGGAAGATACGATGCGCAGCTTCGGTGCCGTGACCTCAAGAGAGATTACGGTCGCGTGGATTCTCGGGGAGCTGCGCTACCTGCCGGCCCGGCTGCTGGGCAAGAAACCGCCGGCCGTCGATCGCGATGAGCCGTTCACGAAAGGGCTGATGGAGCAGGGTTCGGTCGTGCTCACGTCGGGCCCGCGCGAGCTCGTGATCGCTTCGGCGGGAAAGTACCATCAGCTGACGGATCAGCAATTCGTTCGATTCACGGGCGCCAATGCGTTTCGGGCGTTCCAGCATCCCGATTACCAAAAGCTCTTCATCAGCGTTCGCGCCGAGCCGGCGGGAGCCGCGCGTTCGAAACTCATCCTCGAGCACTGGACCTGGGGGCTTTCGCCGAAATCAGCAACGCGCTTTTCGAAATACTGGCTCTTCATCAAGCCCTCGGGGAACTTCGTTTCGAAAATCCTGCTGAAGGCGGCGAAGCGAAGAGCCGAGCGTGCTCCGCGCGAGCTCCTGCGCGCGCCGGCTTAAGGCCAAGCGTGCACCAGCTCGGGGCCGTTCGGGCCGGGACGGATCAGCATGATCTCCCGCAGGCGGCGCACCTGATCGACCGAGACCGGCCGGTCGAAACTATTGAGCAGTTCCTGCCGTAGCTGACGGTCGAAATCGCGCGGAAGGTTTCGAGCGCGTGTGAGGTCGACGACGACGCGCGCGGTTTGATTCTTTCCGACCTTCTCGAGCACGCTATTGACGACGTGGACCGGATCGGCGCGCGTGGTGTAAAACGCGTCGAACACGCGATCGCCGATCAGGAAGTCGGGCCGCACGTTGACATTGTGACCGGTGCTGATTCCATCACGTGACATGGCGGCTCTGTAAGCGTCGGCGATTTCTTTGCGGCGTCTCGGATCGATCGAGGCGTCGAGCACGGCCTCCGAGGGATTGTGAACCACCTGATAGTTGAAACGTTTGGCCAAAAGCTCCGCGACCTCGTTCTCGCTCGCGATTCCTCCCGCGGAGCTGCGGCGGTCATCGTCGCGCTCCCGCGGGTTCCGGCTCTGGCGGGGGCCCGTCGGGCGTCCTTCGAGCAGCCCGCCGCCAGGATTGGGCCGGGTGGGCTGGAGACCGGCCACCAAGCGATCGGCTTCACCATCCGTGACGGTGCGCCCATTCGAGGTTCGCGTGTAGCGTCTGAGATAGTCGGCTTCGTTTTCGTTGATATCGGCGCCCACGAGCCGCTGCCGCAGGTTCGGCGGCAGGTCGTCGATCGGCGCCGCCGTCACCCGCGCGAGGGCTCCCGCGCAGGAAGGGTTCGCGTACGCCCGCGGGAGCAGTGTCAGGTTCGCTGCGGCCGGTGAGGGCATGAAACATTCGAGAAGCTGATCGGCCTGCGCTCGGTCGATCTTCTTGCGGCTTTTTAGATTTTCGATCCACGCGCGCAGCTTCTCGCGAAACCCGCGCCCTGGCAGGCGCTCGATTTCACCGAGGGAGCGCGAAACGTTGTCGGCGTATTTCTGCGCGTCGAGGCCGGGTAAACCCGCGAAGTTCTTTTCGAGCGTCGTGGCGAGCGAAACGCGCTCGGCCAGATCATTCGACGCGAAACGAATGCCCCGCCGCGCGTAGAACGCGGCGGACTTAATGCCGGCTTGCACGGCCCGAAACGCCTGCGCCAATTTCGGAAACCTGCCGGCGTACCGCGCGATCACTTGCCCGAGGCGGGCCCAGCCGAGCGCGCCGCCGAGCTCTCCGCTGGCCACGGCGGCCAGCAAAATCGGAAACAGATGATACGAAATCTCCCCGCCGAGGCTGCAGATGAGCGCGGTCATTTCGGCGCACGACAAGCTCGCGGCCGACCCGAGCGTGTCGTGAACCATTTGCTCGACAATCTTGTACATGGCCATCATCATTTCGGCGCGGAACCCCTCGTTCGACGCAAGCTTCATCATCGTGATCGCGACGTCCTTCGATTTCCAGCCCCAGTCGGCGATGAAGGCCGCGGCGAACTGCGGGCTCGCCACATAAGAGAGCGCGATCAGCAGGGCGGGGTCATTGGCCGCGCTGCGAGCCAGGCCAACCGCGCCAGTCGCGGCGCTTTTCAGCGACGCCAGGTCCCCACCGAAGCCTTTCATGAAAAATCCGTTCATCCAGCTCAACTGGCAGGCGAGGGTCTGGCCCGGGTCGCCCCCGCTTGAGGCTCCGCACGCCGTGACGTTCACGAACGCATTGACGGCTACGTTTGAGGTATACGCGGCGGTCCGGCTGATTGGCGCAATCGCGCAGTCCGCAGGCCTAAGCGGCGTAGCATGGAGGCTCGAAGCCATGGCGAGCATGACGAGCACAAACGAAAGAGCTGGACCAAGGGCCCGCACGATACGGATTCTCACGTTTCATCTTCGGAAACTCCGGTGGAGTTCCCAACGGGATGTTCGGAGGGCTTCGGCTCACGGCAAAGTCATATTCGTGAGCGTCATGGCAATCCCGCCGTGACGAAATGGCAACTCGCGAATCTGCACGGCTCCTAACTTGAATATGCGGGCCCGCGTCCCGGTACACCGCTTGCACGATCAAAACTCAAGGGGGTGTCGCCATGTTCGAAACGACTCGTTCAAAACTTCACGAGACAAATTCGCGCAGGCCGCGGCTCGTCGAGCGTGAGTTCGATCCCAAGCGCTTGGCCAACCTGCACAATGCTTTGTTACGCCACGTTGAAAACGGGCACACCCCGGGCCTGGTAGCGTATGTCTACCACCGCGGGCGCGAGGTCATCGACACAATCGGGACGACCGCCTTCGAAGGGCGCGAGCCCATGCGGCGGAATACGATTTTCCGTCTGGCTTCGACGACGAAGCCGATCACGGCCGTCGGCGCCATGGTGCTCGTCGAAGAGTGCAGGCTCAGGCTCGATGATCCCGTCGACGAGTGGCTTCCGGAGCTCAAAAATCGCAGGGTCCTGCGCACGCTCGAGAGCGCGATCGATGATACGGTCCCAGCCGCGCGCGCGATCACGGTTCGCGATTTGCTGACATTCAAATCGGGTTATGGCGAAGTCGCCTTTATCTCTCCGACGTGCGCGTACCAGCGCGCGATGGCGGAGGCGCGACTCCCACTGAGCCATTGGCCGTTCGCGGGCTCAAACGACGAGTTCATGAAGCGATTAGGAGAGCTTCCGCTCGCCTTTCAGCCGGGTGAGCGCTGGCTGTATCACATGAGCGGCGAAATTCTCGGCGTATTGCTCGCGCGCGTGACCGGCAAGACGCTGGGCCGGTTTCTCAGCAGCCGAATTTTCGAGCCTCTCGGAATGAAAGACACCGGCTTCTTCGTTCCACGCGAACAGCTCGGCCGCCTGCCGGTTTGTTACGCCTCCGATCTGATGACCGGCCAGCGCTTCGTCATTCACGAGGCCGGCCAAGGCTACGCGGCCAGCCCGCCGCCATTCGAGTCGGGCGCGGGAGGCCTCGTCTCCACAGTCGATGATCTCGCGGCTTTCGGGCACATGATGCTCAATGGGGGAGTCTTGGGAGGTGAACGCATTCTCTCGAGACCGACCATCGAGCTCATGGCGACTGATCAGCTCACCGACGCGCAGAAAGCCGTCTCGCCGTTCTTTCCGGGCTTTTGGGAAGATCACGGCTGGGGGTTCGGGCTCGGAGTGGTGACGAAACGCAACGACGTGGGCGGAACACCCGGCCGTTTCGGCTGGGAGGGCGCGTTCGGAACTTCGTGGTTCGTCGATCCGCACGAAGATATGGTCGGCGTGATGCTCACGCAACGAACACCGGCGAGTTTGGCTATTGCACCGCTGTGGAAAGATTTCTGGACGTCCGCGTATCAGCTCGTGGACGACTGAGCGGGACCACCCCGGCAGC
>DASUEL010000147.1:0-5081 GCA_036275095.1 Bdellovibrionales bacterium | reverse complement strand
CGCCCGACCCGGTGTCGACCATCCACAGAACGGAGCCGTTCGCGGCCTCTTCAACGTACCAAAAGTCCCGGCCGATCCAGTTGGGTTTGAACTTTCTGTTTTGAACGAGCGCCCCGGTTCTGACTTTCGACAACAGCTCGAGTAACGGCGCGTACCGGTCCGCTTTTGCGGTAGTCGAAACGGCAAGGGTTAGTGTCAGCGCAAGACCGAATTTGAAACGTAACCGAGTTTTCACGACGGGCCCCAATGAAAGCGAAAGAGCTGGCCTACACTAGCGCGAGGGGAGATGAAATGGAGTCTCCAATATTTACACAAATTCAAAACGAAAAGCGCGCCGTAGGAGTTCAGCTCGGGAAGTTTCCAAGGAGCTGTGCAGGTATGCCCGCTGTGTGTGGAGTTGCGGGGGTTGAGAGCGTTGAGGGCGTAGGGCGGGGCTCGTCGGCTGCGCCGACATCGTGTGCTTACCGCTCAGCGCGCATGGGGGCGCGCTTCGGGTGCGCACATGCTCCGCACTAAAACGCGCCACCGGCGCGTTTTACCGCGGGCACAAGGGCCTCGAACCCGGGAGGTTGATTCGAGCGCCGTCCACCCCGCCACTTCGAATCGCCGAGTCCACGGAAGTGCGAGCGCTAGCGAGCCAACAAACAAAACGAAGAAATTTGGGAGAGTTTTTGCGACCACACTTCGGCGTTTCGAAGTGGCGGGGTGGACGGGACTCGAACCCGCGGCCTCCGCCGTGACAGGGCGGCGTTATAACCAACTTAACTACCACCCCGCTATGAGTGGAATCTTGGTTCGTAGATGGACAGGTATACCTGTGGGCGTGCTGTGACTCAAGTGGAAATGTGTTGGAATGATTAGGTTTTTTATCGCGCGGTGTTTTGGAGAAAGCGGTGCAGGATGAGGGCCGCCAGCTTTGAGGTGCGGTCGTCTTGGTCGAGCGGTGGGGAGACCTCGTAAAGCCCGAGAATGCGGACGTCTAGGCGAGCGCATAAGAAATCAAAAAGCTCGAAAAAGCCGTTCGGGTCGAAGCCCGTCGCGAACGACTGGCTGCACCCGGGTGCGTGGGCCGAACTGAACCCGTCGATGTCGACGCTCAAGTACGCCGGGCGCGGCCTTAAGAGCCAGTCGTCCAAAGTCGCCAAGACGTCTTCGGTGAGGCTTCGGCCTGAGGCTAGCCAGCGGTCGTAGGCCACGACTCTTGCGCCTTTTTGCTCCACCCACTCGAGGTGTTTGCGGCTGTTGCATTGGGATTGAATGCCGATTTCGGCGAAGTCGAACGATTTGTGGGCCGCAAACAGACGGTTGAACGGCGTTCCGCTCGAGATGGCACCTCTCACCGGGCGTACGTCCAAATGCGCATCGAAGTTGATCACGATCGGTTTTTCTTCCCCAAAGACATCTAAAAATCCGGCGCCATCGGCGAAGCCGTAATCGTGGCCGCCGCCGAGGCCGGCCCAGCGGTGGCCGCTTTTCAAAGTCTCACGCACGCGTTGGCGAACGCGCTCGTGTCGAGCTTCGAGCTCTCCTGTAATCGTCAGATCGCCCACGTCGACCACGCGTGGCTGGGTTTCGGCGAACGCCGACGGCGTCATTTTGTAAAAGTATTTGCGTATGGTCTTGGGCGCGTCTTTGGCGCCGGTGCGCCCGCCGCTGTTCTTGATTCCTTCGTCATCGGGGTAGCCGGCAAGGACGAGCGATGGGTCGCCTCGAAGCTCGGTCGAGACGAGCTCGCCCAACCGCGGATCATCGGGATCGTTCTTTTTGAAAAACAGCGAGCTCTCGGTAGGGGCCCAGTCGCGGCTCATGAATTACGGCCGGATGGCCTGCATGCGCATCGTCTTCTCGATCGCGCCCGTTTGGGAGTTGATCAGGTCGATGCGCACGGTTTTTTGATAATAGGTCAAAATGCCGATGACGACGGCCGATTGGTTCCCAAGAAAAATGGTCCAGCGATTGGCCTGGTCGGGAATCAGCGCGTACTGAATTTGCGTGACACCCGTCACGCTTCGAATGGTCGCGTTGCTGAAGTTTTGAAAATCGAAGATCAGGTTGTTGTCGCGATCGAGCCAGCGGCCAAGCAGCCTGCGAAGCCCGATGAATTCGATTGCATGAAGGACGATTCGATCATTTACAAAATCGCCTTGGCCAACTACGAAGTCACCGTCTTCGAGAGCGTCGAGATCGGCTGAAACGTTTTCGTTTCCGGCGGTGAGGGGACGCGCCTGTTGATGAGCGTCGACAAGCCGCATTTCGCCGTCTTTAAACTGAACTTGGCCTTGGATGTTGTTCTGTTTGGCTGTGGTCGCCAAAACTCCGGCAGTGGCGTCACTGAAATTGAAAGCCAATGCGGCGTGAATCAGAAAAAGAAACACAGGATCTTGCCCCTCATGAAAATTTTACCGATAATGCATTTATTCAGTTCCCATGTCAGGGTCAAAAGCTTTGTTCGACTCTGTGCATAAGAATGAGGAGAGTGTCCGTGGCGGTCGCAGAATTCAGTTCGGTCATCTCCCTTTCTCCCCAAGAGGTCTTTCAATTCCTGTTTCTTGATGGTGCTTGGGAGCGCGGCTTGCCCCCTGAGTTCAATGCCGAACGCCTTGAAGACGGCCCTTTTCGGGAGGGCACGGTCATTCGTTGGCGTATCGGCTGGAAGGGCTTCCAATATAATTGGTCCGTCATCGTCGATGCGATCAGAGCTCCTGAATACGTCGAAGTTCGCCAGCAGCTTGGGATCTTCAACTCCTGGGCCTTGTCGCAGACGCTCGAAGATCACGGCGCGGGGAGTACGCTCTTAAAAGACCGGGTCGAGTATCAAATGCCGCTCGGTTTGTTGGGCCGGCTGGCCGACGACCTGATCGTAAGGCGTGAGACGATGCGCCTGCTCGAGAGCCGGCATGAAAAGATTCGCGAGCTTGCCGAGCGCCGCAAGAATGGAGCTTGAGCGTGCCGCGCGAGCTGATGCGGCCGTTTCCGCTGCTTTCGAGACTTTCGGGCACTCAAATCGAAGCTTGGGGACGTCAGCTCATGAAGGAGCTCGGCGGAGACGGCGCGGTGGCGCGCGAGACGCTGCAGTCTTATTTTCCAATGTGGCTGAAGCGGAGTGCGAAGTCGCTCGGGCTCGAGCCCTATGTCATTGAGATCGCGGATTACGAGTGGTCGCTATATTGGGCGCGTGAGATCGCGCCGTCAGGCCCGTTGATCCGCAGTCGCCCGGATGTGTTAACATTCAATCCGCTCGCTCGCATTCTCAGGCTGGAGTTCGACATTTTAGAGTGGGCCGCGAGCGGCGGTGCCGGCGTTCCGCGCCGTGGTCCAAATATTTTGGCGCTGGCCGGCGACGTGCCGCTCAAGGCGACTTTTGAGATGGCGGCGGTGCTCGACGTACTGGCCGAGCAGCCGTGTGGGCGAGACGATCTGATCGAAAACTTGAAGCGCGAGCACGGTGCGCGGGACTGGTCCGGCGTGCTCGATCAGCTCGTCGGTGCGCGGCTGATTTTTTGAAGAGCCCAGGCTCCCAGCTCCGCGAGCTGGGGGTACTGCTCCGCCGCCGTTTTGATCTCCTCGGTCAGCTCGGCCAAGCCCAGGTTTGCCGCAAGCACGATCGCGTTGGTTTTGTGGTGGCGCGGGCTCGCTCGCCGCAGCGGGGTTCCCAGAAATAATTTTTCGAGCTGATTCCCGCTCGAGCGAAGAACCAGCCTCAAGTCGGCGAGAATTTCGTCGCGGGAGGCGGGCGTCGATGGCGCAAGCGCGGCTCCATGAGCTTTGACATTCCACGGGCAAACGGTCTGGCAGATATCGCAGCCGTAATAGAACGACGAGTTGAGCTCGCGAAGGCCGGGTTCAGGCGGGCTCTTCGATTCGATCGTCGTGTACGAGATGCACTTGCGGGCGTCGAGCTTGCGGGGTGCGACCAGCGCGCCGGTTGGGCACGCGTCGAGACAGCGGGTGCAGGTGCCACAGCGATCGGGCTGGGGCTCGAGCGATGCCGTCAGCTGCAGGGTCGTGAGGATCTCGCCGATGAAAAACAAACTTCCGCGTTTTTCGTGAATCAAGCAGGTGTTCTTGCCGATCCAGCCGAGGCCTGCGCGGTAGGCGAGGTCGCGCTCGAGTACGGGCATCGAGTCGGTTGCCGTCAGGAACGCTTCACTGGGAAACAGGCTCTTGAGCTCGCGGGCGACGGACTCGAGCTCCTCGCGGAACCAGCGATGGTAATCTTCGCCGCGGGCGTAGAGCGCGACCGGCGCCGCTTTGAGCGGTGCGTGCGGCCGCGGATGGGGCAAATAGGATCGTGTCACGACAATGGCGGAGCTCGCCCGTGCGAGGAGGTTGGATGGGTTCTCTTTATCGGCAAGGTGGCGGCGCAGGTACTCCATTTCGCCATGGAGGCCCTCGTCGATCCATTGTTTGTAGATCGAGAGGCTGAGCGGTTTTTCGAGGCCGGTCCATCCGAAGTGATCAAACCCGTGCGATTTGAGGAGAGCTTCGATTTGCTCGGTCATGAGATCTTCGTTATAGTCGAGGCGTGTCGCAAATGAAACGCCTGGACGAGATATTTTCGAGTCATCCCCATTGGCCCGCGGTCGAAACGGTCTGCGGCACGCTTGCGCGCAGCGGTTATGAGGCTTGGCTGGCCGGGGGCTGCGTGCGTGACGCGTTGTTGGGCCGTGTGCCTCAGGATTTCGACGTGGCGACCAGCGCTGCGCCCGAGCAGGTCGAGGCGCTCTTCGAAAGAGCCGTGGCCGTCGGCAAGGCCTTCGGTGTGATCATTCTGCCGTTCGAAGGCTTTCAAATCGAGGTCGCGACGTTTCGGAAAGACGGTCTCTATGTCGATGGCCGCAGGCCCGCGAGCGTTACGTTTTCAAGCCCGCGTGAGGATGCCGCGCGCCGGGACTTCACCGTGAACGCTCTATATTACGATGTCGTGAATAAGCGGGTGGTCGATTACGTCAATGGCGAGCGAGATCTGGCCGCCCACGTGATACGGACTGTGGGAAGCCCGCACGACCGGTTGAGCGAAGATAGTTTGCGGCTCATGAGAGCGGTTCGTTTTTCGGCGCAGCTGGGTTTCGAAATTGAGC
>DASUEL010000146.1:0-3882 GCA_036275095.1 Bdellovibrionales bacterium | reverse complement strand
GGTTTTGGGGTGAGAGCGGGGGCTGGTTGGTGGTGCGTGGCTTGGGAGTGTGATGGGTGTGGTCGGTGTGGTCGGTGTGGTCGGTGTGGTCGGTGTGGTCGGTGTGGTCGGTGTGGTCGGTGTGGTCGGTGTGGTCGGTGTGATGGATCTGGTTGATGAGCTAGGCGCGGCCGTTGTGGTCATGCGGTCGCGCGTCCGGTGTGATGGATCGCGTGGCGCAGGTGTGTGTGCGCGCGCGTGTGACCAGAGCGAACTTTACGTGCGCGCTGAAAGGCAAAAATTAATTCGTCGTTTTTGATTTTTTAGTTTGACGGGGTTTTTGACCGTTTATGATTTTTCTGAATGCGATTTTGTAGTTCTCTAAATTTGGGTCTTGAACGCACTATTGGCTTTGCTGTTCAACTCTGCCGCGATCGTCTGCGGCTGTGAGCCGAGTGAAACGAAATCTCCTTTTGTCGCAGCTATTCGGCTGCGAATTTTCGTCTTGAAAACTCATGATAGAGTCCCAGGAGGTTTCGATCACTTTTCTTAGCGAACGGAGACTTCATGAATTTGTTTGAATTGGCCGATGAGACGCTCCTTCAAAAGACTGACGAGTTGGTGCGCGAAGAGCGTGAGCTCTTGACGGCGATCCTCCACCACTTGCGGGAAATCAATGCGAGGCGCCTCTATTCCAAACTCAAGTATAAATCGCTCTTCGAGTATGCTGTGAGGCGGCTCGGGTACTCCGAAGATCAGGCCTATCGGCGAATCAGCGCCATGAAACTTTTGGGCGAGCTTCCCCGTCTTGAAGAACAACTCAGCTCCGGCGCACTGTCGCTTACCACCCTTGGGTTGGCGCAAACTTATTTTCGCAACGAAGAGAAAAGTTCCGGCGCCCGCCTGACGCCTGAGTCGAAAACGGCCGTTCTCGAATCGTTAGAACACAAATCCGCCCGCGAGGCGGAGCAAACGCTTTTGAGCTTGGCGTCTACCCCCTCTCCCCTGCAGCCCGATCAGGCTCGTGCCGTCTCGGCCGAGCTCGTCGAGTTTCGATTCACCGGCACGAAGACACTCGAAAATAAGATTGCGACCGTGCGGGGTCTCTTGGCGCATAGCCACCCGCAGCTCTCGCTTGGTGAGCTTTTTGAAACTCTTTGCGATCTCATGATTGCCAAACGCGACCCGGCGGCTCGGCCGTCGCGCACGCAGAAACAAAACCGAACTGGCAACGGCGTAGCGGACACAATCGCGGCGCCCAAGAAAAGCCGCGTCAACAAAAGCGGTCCGGCCGTCCCTGCTGATAGGCACTCACCCCCTATGGCAGAGCCCCTCGCTAAGTCGGCCTCGCGCACGTCACGAAGGCGATTGGCGGCGCATGTCGTTCGCGACGTTTGGGCGCGGGCGAAGAGCAGGTGCACGAACTGCGGCTCCCGGCATGGCTTGGAGATTGACCACGTTATTCCCGTGGCTCTCGGTGGAAGTGATGATTTCAACAACTTGCGACTGGTTTGCCGTTCGTGCAATCAGCGGGCGGCACTTGAAACGCTTGGACGCGAGCGGATGGAGCACTTCTTGAACGTGTGACGAAGGGACCCGCTCCAAAAAAAAACGGCCCGGCCAAAAAGACCGGGCCGCATTCAGTTTTTGCGAACTTTAGATTAGAGCGAGCAGTCGAGCGCGATTTTTTCTTCGTTCGGGCGATACAGGTTGCGCGTCGTCTTGGTGATGATCGTGTTGAAGCGGCGACGAACCAGGAAGTCGGTTTCGACCTGAATCGTGACGCTTCCGCCACCCGGGAGACGCACGTTCGCGGCGCCGCTGAGCTCAACTTGCGTGGGACGGCCCGCCGGCGTCTTGGTGATGCTGGCGTCGGTGATGCGGTATGAACGTTGTCTTTTCACGTCCACAAACTCGCCTGAACGCTTGTCGACATAATATAGGATGTCTTCTTCAGTGAGGCGGCCGCCGTTTTCATTGAAATAGCAGCGGAAATCCGCGAGCTCTTTCAGGTTGACCTGGCTCGGGTTCGGGCGCGGACGGCGCGGGCCCGGGCGGAGCAAGTCGGCAGACGCATTGGTCGCGACGATCGTGATCAGGGCGATAAGAATGGCTTTCATGAATGGTCCTCCGGAATATGGAATGAATGTCACGGTCCGCCTGTGCACGCTCCGTGCCTCGATCACGTGTCGCATAAGCAGGATTTGAGACCTGAGGACCTGAAAAATATTCCGGACTGTAAACCCAAAGTGGGTCCCGAAAAGACAACGGGAGGCGTCTCGCCTCCCGTTCAAAACTATTTTAGTTCACGCATTTTCCCAGCAGCCCGCGTGGCCCTTGGGGCGGGTATGTGCATCCGCCGCCGCAGGCGCCACCGAGGCCCGCCTGAGGCGGGCACGTGCATTAGGTCACTGAACGTGAGCCACTGGTCTCAGGTGCTCACTGAACGTGAGCCACCCCGTTCGTGATGACCGGCACACCCTGGTTGTTCACGGCGACAAAAGAGATCTCGTCGTTCTTTTCGAACGCTTCGATCGTCAGTGTGTCCGAGGGGAAGACCGGCTTGCTGAAGCGGACCGAGATGTCCTTCAGGCGCGTGATGTCGCCGCCCAGTTTTTTCTCGATCACCGCTTGGCTCGTGAACGCCATCGTGCACAGGCCGTGCAGAATCACGTTCGGAAAGCCCGCGGCCTTCGCGATCTCCTTGTCGGTATGGATCGGGTTGTTGTCGCCCGAGGCATTCGCGTAGCGGATCGGCTGATCTTCTTTCACCTGAACCTGATAGGTGAAGGTCGGCTTACCGGCCACCGTGTCTTGCGGTTTGGCGGCGGCGGTCTGGGACTTCTCCCCTTCTTTCTTCGCGCCACGCACGAAGAGCGTCGTGGTGATCTGCACCGCGAGCTCGCCGTCACGATAGAGGTACTGCTCGAATGTCAGCACTTCACCGCTGCTCTTCGCCTCGATGTTCGTGATCTTTCCGCGCGGAGACACGATGTCGCCCGGGCGCAGGTGGCTGAAGATCTGAATGCGCTGCTCACCGTGCACCATGCGCGTGAGATCGACGCCGGTGTCGTCCGAGAGCATCTCGCGGAACAAGTCGCCCACGAGAGTCACGGGGAACACGGGCGGCGCCACGAGTTCTTTATCCGGAACGTCTTTCTTGTAGATGTAGTTCGGATCGTTCGTGGCCTCGGCGTATTCTTTGATTTTCTCGCGCTTCACGAGAACCGCCGGCGCGCGGTACTTTTTGCCGATGAGGGCGCGATTGAGGCCGCCCCCGGTGTTCGCGGGAGCCGCAGCTTGCACGTGCGCGCCAAGCTCGGGGGCTTTCCAGTTGAACGCCTTCGCGACCTTCAAAAGCGCGATCTGGTTGTTCACCGTCAGCTTGCCTTTGTAGTTACCCCACTCGGTCTTGCCGGTGAGGAAGTTCGTGAAGTCTTGAGCCGACCCGGTGATGACACAGGCGGCACCCGTCTCTTTTCCTTTTTTGACGGTGCTGGCGCCGTTATTGATCTCAACCGTCCAGCCGTCGGTGCCTTGGACGTCGAACACGATCTTGCCGTTCCAGCCCGCGGCGTTCGCGGCTTGGAAAGTCTTCGGGAGCGTGTTGAACAGGCCGTCATAATCGACGGTGGCTTGCGGAGCGGCGGCGGCCGCGGTCGCTCCCGCGCCGTTGCCGTTCGATGCGGCGGCCGTAGCGCCGCTGGCCGCGGCCTCACGAGCCCGTTTGAAATCGAACACTTTGCCGAACTTGATCATGTCGCCCATGTTCGAGGCTTTGATCTTGCCCGAGAGGAACGCCTGCTGGCCTGAGATTTTGCCTTCGATCATGCCGGCCATGGTGTCGGCGGTCGTCGTGATCTTGCACGTCGGAGTTCCCGTCGTGCCGGTCGTCACCGTGCA
>DASUEL010000145.1:0-7376 GCA_036275095.1 Bdellovibrionales bacterium | reverse complement strand
CGCTCGGTTGCGGGCATGTGGGTGGCACGCTGATGCGCCAAGATCTGGTCGCGCTTCTTCGCGCGAAAAAGCCAGCCGCTGTAAACCACGAGCTCTTCACGCGCGTCGATCATGAGCGGGAGTTTCACATCACGCCGCTCGAGCCGTTTACGTACGAGACGAAGCTGAGCTCCGAGCACGCGCGGCTTCTGCTGGGCCGCGACCCGGCGCAAGGCGCCAGTGCCCAGGCGGTATTCGACGGAAGCAAAGCGCGCTTGAAAGTCATGGACGCAGCCGGCGAAACGGTGTTTCCGGTGGAGCTTCCAAACGGATGGGACCGGCTGAACCCGCAGTCGCGCGCCTTCAAAATCGTGAAAAAGCATCTCGCGTCCCAGCTGAGCCCCGGCGAAACGCTCAGCGCCGACGGCAGCATGACCAATGGCGCACGAAAACTGAGCGTGACGCTGACGCGAAACCCTGCGTTCGCGCCCGGGCGCGAGCAAAGCTTTTCGTTCAAGATCCATAGCGACGGCACCACCGTCGATCTTTGGCTCAAGCGCAGATAGCGCACCCGGCGTGAAGGTTTCGCGACACTCCCGTAAAACTCCGCATGAAGTTGCATGATAATCGCTATTGCGACAGCCCGCCGACCGCGTGGGCGCGGCCTCGCCTGACGCGGATCTATCGTCTTGTATCAATTCTTGTCGGTCGAGTCCTCGGGCCCAGGCATCGTTTTGAGACGATGATGCAGAACCCGAAAGCCTTCTGCAACATCGTGAAAAAGCTCCGGTTGACGGAGTATTCCCGACTGCCGCAATGACTCTTTTATCTCGGGCCTGAAAGCGCATAGCCCGACCAGCTTCTGCAGGTCGCGCAGCTGCTTCAGGAACTGCGTGAAGTAAACGTGAGCGCCAGGCAAGAAGCCATCGACACCACTGAAGCTGAAGATAACGACCCGCTGAGGCTTCTCGCACAGCATGGTCGCGCATTGCTCCAGTTGCGGTATCTCGCGAGCCGTAATCCTGCCTTGAAACAGAACAAGCACGGCCTCGCCCTTCTCGCCGATCGCATAATCAAAGTCGCCAGCTTCAGACAACGTACTGTTTTGGTAAGCCATGGACAGATTTTATCAAACTTTTGGCCAGTCTCCATGTCTCATGTAAGAAAAGCCTCACATGCAATTAGATCGAGTCTTATAAACTCATTTTGATTTTGATCTAATCTTGAGCCGGCGTTGAAACGTCTCCCTTCGAGACATCCAAGCCGGTCCTTAGTATATGCGGACGTATGCCGATAAGATCTTGATGGGCCAGGAGCCTCAAGACGCCGTCGAAATGGTGGCGATCCCAGTGAAGGAGTTCATTTCGGCGTCGAAGCTGACGGCGGATATCTTCGTGCGCTTGGGCGACCGCTTCGTGCAGATCGCGCGGGCGGGCGACACCGTCGCGGTCGAGCGGCTCATGGTCTACGAGAGCAAAAAGGTCGACTATTTATATGTCCGTAAGTCAGACTATTCGACCTACGTGGACAAGAATCTCGCTATCGCCGGTGTTCTCATCAATAGAAGCGAGCTCGACGTCTCGAGAAAAAACGGCTTCGTCACCGCCATCTCTCATTCGGTCTTGCAAGAGATGGAGGACCTGGGCTTCACGAGCGAGACCTTCGAACACGCACGGGCCGTCACGAAGATAACCGTCGATCTCATCGAAGCGAAGCCAGCCTTTCGCGACCTTTTCGCCGCGCTCAATAACTGCTCGAATGAGACCCTCGCGCACTCGGTCGCCGTCAGCATGGTGGCGGTTATGCTCGGCCAAGCGCTGGGCTGGACGCAGCAATCCGTTCTCGAAAAGCTGGCCCTCGGCGGGCTTCTGCATGATATCGGCATGAAGGAGCTGCCGCCGACGCTGCTGAAAAAGCCTCGCGCGGAGATGTCGTTCTCGGAGCTGCGCGAATACGAAACGCACTGCGATCGCGGGGTCAAGATCCTTCAATCTCTCGGAATCGTGCCCGATGACGTCATATGTATCGTTCTCGAACATCATGAGCTCGCGGCAGGCCAGGGCTTTCCGAAGCGGCTCAAGAGCGTGCGCATTCATCCGCTCGCCCGAGTTGTCGGACTAGCCAACTATTTTTGTGAGCTCACGGTAAAGAATCGCAACTCAGGCCGCGTGCGGACTCCCGCTGAAGCCGTTGCGTATATCGAGAAGACGGCATCTAAGCACTATAATAAAGAGCTGATGTCCGCTCTGATCGCGACGTTTTCCCCGCAGGAATCAAAAAAAGCCGGCTGAGCGCCCGTGCGGCGCGTGAGCTCTCTCGCGAAAACTTCAATATCACCACACAGTGAAGACAAACTCCGGGCTTTTACTACTAAAGAGAACAGTACCGGAGGTGTTGCATGAGAGCCGAATCCGACATGGCCACGTCGCATAGCGGCCGCTCGGGCTATCGCGCGGCGTATGACGTTCGAGCCACACGCGCCTTGTTCGCGGGAGCAACGGGCGCGATCATCGCACTGATTTTTCTCGAGCTCTTCCGCGCGGCTGGAGCGATCGGTCTCAACTTTCCGATTCTCACCGGCACCGTGTTCATTCGTAGCGTGAGCGCGGCGAGCTACTGGCTGGGCGCGCTCCTTCTCGTCGCCGGCGGCGCCCTTACGGGCCTTCTTTATGCCCGCTTCTTCAAGTGGGGCCATCACATCAACATCGGCTTGGGTCTCGTGCTCGGCCTCGCGCAGTGGATGGTCGGCGGCTTCGCGCTCTGGCTCCTAGAAGTCATTAATCCGCTGGTGCCCGCACAGCTCACGCCGCCCGGCGTGTTCGCCATCAATCACGAGCCTCTCACGTGGGGCCTGTTTCTCGTGGCGAATTTCGTCTACGGGGCGACCGTCGCGGCACTGGAGAAGTACCGCGTGAGCCGCGGCCGGCTCGCCCCGCACGACATCGATCGCCGCCTTGAAGAGACGCGGGACGCAAACGTCATGTCACGGTTCGGCGCGGGCTGAGAGCAACGCGAGAACTCCAGATTCTCTTCATATATTCTGAAGAAGCCTTTGCTACCGTCTCGACTCAACCAGAGGAGCGAGACATGCTAGCAATGACTTACCGAGGCCCATACCGTGTGCGCCTCGACCACAAACCGATGCCCGTCATCGAACATCCGCGCGACGCGATCGTCCGCGTCACCCGCTCGTGCATTTGCGGCTCCGATCTACACCTCTACCACGGCCTCGTGCCCGACACCCGCGTAGGCCAAACCTTCGGCCACGAGTTCGTCGGAATCATCGAAGAGGTCGGGCCCGACGTTCACACGCACAAAGCGGGCGACCGCGTTTTAGTGACCTTCAACATCTCGTGCGGCGAGTGCTACTTCTGACAAAAGGGGCTCTTCGCGAACTGCCACAACTCGAACCCGAACGCAACCGCCGTCGGCGGAATCTTCGGCTACTCACACACCACGGGCGGCTACGACGGAGGGCAAGCCGAGTACGCGCGCGTTCCATTCGCCGACATCTGCGCAATTAAGATTCCCGACTCCATTGTTGATGACGATGCGGTTCTTTGCACCGACGCCTTCGCGACGGGTTATCAGGCCGCCGAGATGGGCGAAATCAAGAAAGGCGACACGGTCGTCGTGTTCGGCGCGGGCCCTGTCGGAATCTTCGCCGCGAAATCGGCGCAGCTGATGGGCGCGGGTCGCGTGATGATCGTCGATGGCTACGACTATCGCCTCGAGTTCGCGCAAAAGTTCACGGGCGCCGAGCCGGTGAACTTTCGGGAGCTCGACGACCCCGTGATGTTTTTCAAGAAAACGACCGACCATTTGGGCCCCGACGTGTGCATCGAAGCCGTCGGCGCCGAAGCCGACGGAAGTTTTCTGCAGCGTTTGACCGGCGTCAAGATGAAGCTCCAGGCGGGCGCCGCGACCGCGCTGTACTGGGCGATCGATTCGGTCCGAAAAGGCGGAGTGATCTCGATCGTCGGCGTATTCGGCCCCACCTCCAATATGGTTCCTATCGGAAACGTCGTGAACAAGGGTCTCACGATACGCGCGAATCAAGCGAGCGTGCGGCGGAACGTACCGAAGCTTTTCGAGCACATCGAGGCCGGCCACGTGTCGCCGAAAGACGTGCTTACGCACCGGATTCCGCTCGAGGAGATCTCGGATGCCTATCACCTGTTCTCGTCGAAATTGGACAACATCATCAAACCCGTGCTGATTCCGCCAAGCGTTCGGCATTGAAGGGAGAAAAAATGGCTTACAACGATCAACAAGCCCGAAATATTCTGACCCCGGCTCAAGGCTGGGGCTCCGACGCCGACCCGCGCAGCCGTCCGGGCGTTCCGCGCGACAAACGCCCCGAGCTCGGGCCCGAAACCCTATACCCGAACATTCAGCCGCAGCTTTCGACCTACAAAGTGCACATCTCGACCGAACATGGCAAACTGCCGCCGGTGTTCGGAACGAGCGCGCCGCCCTCGGGATTGAGCGGGATGATGCGCGATTTCGCGTACAAGTTCAGCGAAGGCCGCTTCGCGCACTGGCTGACGCTGCTTGCGGCGGACCGGGTGAATGTGCTCGAAGGCATCATCAGCGATCTGAGAAGCGGGCATATCCCGAACATTCCGAAGGAGATGGGGATCGGCGCGGAGCTGAAATACAACAAGAAGGCTTTTTTGCTGAAAGTCGCGGGAATCGCCGCGACCCTAATCGCCGCCCAGCGAATTTACTCGCACTTCAAGGAGCCGCGCGAGCGGCTCACATGATCGTGCCTTTCGGATTGTGAAGGGCGTTTTCAGGTAGCGGAATGAACTCTTTGTCATCGCCAGGAATGAGCGGAAATCGCCCGCCCGGCGCGCCAGGCCCCCGCGCCCAGTCGCGCTTCGCCTCTTCGATGCGCTCCTGTGAGCTCGAGACCAAGTTCCAATAAATGAACCGCTGTCCGACGGCCTGCCCGCCGAGCAGCATCGCATGCGTGTCTTCGAGCGCCTCAAGCTCGAGCGCCGAGCCGTCGCTCCCAATCGCGAGCTCCTGCGCGGCGACGGGCTCCCCTCCGACGGAAAGCCGGCCGCTCACGACGTGAACGGCGGCTTCGCGGCCGTCATCGGGAATGACGAGCTTCGAGCCGCGCCCGAGCTTCGCCTCGAGATAGAAGATATCCATATGTGTGGTAACGGGACTTCGCCGCCCGAAGGCCGTACCCAGAAGCAGCTTGAGCTTCACGCCTCCGGCCTCGAACTCGGGTAACGTGTTCTTCGGATGATGTGTGAACGCGGGCTCGATTTCTTCGTAGTCCCTCGGAAAAGCAACCCAGCACTGTATGCCATGCAGCGGCCCGCCCCGAGCGCGAACATCGCCGGGCGTGCGCTCCGAGTGCACGATGCCGCGGCCGGCGATCATCCAGTTTATATCACCGGGTGAAATAATCTGATCGGAGCCGAGGCTGTCACGATGTCTCATCTGCCCTTCGAACAAATAAGTCACGGTCGCGAGGTTCATGTGAGGGTGAGGCCGCACGTCGATACCTTGGCCCGGCGCAAAGTTTGCGGGCCCCATATGGTCGAAAAAAATGAACGGCCCGACCATGCGATGGGTGGCATACGGGAGAAGCCTTCGAACGGAAAAACCGCCGATATCACGCTCGCGGGAGCGGACGATGAGCTCGAGCTGGGACGCCATGACGCCTCCTTATTGCCTTTACCGGTGCCCGAGCTCCCGCAATATCGCGTCGCCCAGGGCCTCGACTTTCGCGGGCCCGAAACCGTAGACACGCCCGAGCTCCGTGAGGGTTTTCGGATTTTTATTCGCCAAATCCGTGAGTGTGCGGTCGCTGAAAACGATGAACGCCGGTATGTCGTGCTCTTTCGCGTACTCGCGGCGCCAGTCTTTGAGCAAAAGCTTTCGCGCCTCGGCCTCAGGCCCTGAAAGCTCGGCTGAGGGCTTCTTGCCTTTGGCGCTCTTCTTGCGCTTGCTCCGGCGTTCGGGCTCTTCGGTGTAAGGCTGCTCCTCGTATTCGGGCGCCGCAATCTTGAAGGGTGAGGCCGGAGCGCACACGTCGCAGTGGCCGCACTCGCTCACGCGATCAGAGTCCTGAAAGTACGTCAGGATCTCACCGTGGCGGCACTCCCCGCCCTCGCAGAACTGTGTGATCGCGTTGAGGCACTCCCACTTTCGATTAATCACATCCTTAGGCGCCTTCGACTGTTGAATGAAAAACGATTGAAGGCCTTTGTCTTTTTTCGAGTACAAAAGAAGGCACGTCGACATTTTGCCGTCTCGGCCCGCGCGGCCCATCTCTTGATAGTAAGACTCGATATTGGCGGTCATCTGCACGTGCACGACGAGTCGCACGTCGGGGTAGTCGATGCCCATGCCGAATGCGTTCGTCGCGGTGAGTATGCGAAGCTCTCGGCGGTCGAGTTTTTCTTGAATCGCCTTGCGAGTTTCAGCGTCGAGACCCGCGTGATAGTAGCCGACGCCATCGAATTCGCGCTGGAGCTCGAGCGCCAAATCTTCGGTCTGCTGCCTGGTGCCGCAGTAGACGAGCACACGGCCCTCGGGGTTTTGGCGTATTGCCTGTTTCACGTACTGAAGCTTCGTGAAATCGTCGGCGCAGTTTTCGACTTGGGAGTATAAGTTGGGCCGGTAAAACCCGTGAACGTGCCGGTCGGGTGATTTCATGCCGAGCTGTTTGCCGATGTCTTTCAACACCACGGGCGTCGCCGTCGCGGTGAGCGCCAGCACCGGCACATCCGGCCGCAACTCACGCAAGATCGTGAGCTTGTGGTAGTCTTGACGGAAATCGGGACCCCATTGCGAAACACAGTGCGCTTCATCGATCGCGAAGAGCACGGGCTTTTGCGTTTTGATCCATTCGGTGAAACCGCTGTACTGCACCCGCTCGGGCGACAAATACAAAAGATAGGAACCGCCCTGCCGAATCTGCGCGAACACCTCGCGCTTTTCATCGAGCTCCTGTCCCGAGTGCAGGCAGCCGGCGCGCAAGCCCATGCCGCGCAGAATGCGCACTTGATCTTTCATGAGCGAGATCAGCGGCGAGACCACCACCACGAGGCCGCGCAGATAAAGCGCCGGCAGCTGATAACAGAGCGACTTACCGCCGCCCGTGGGCATGACCGCGAGAGTGTCGCGCTTCTTGAGAACAGATGTAATAATGCCGAGCTGCCCTTTACGAAACTCACGCAGGCCGAAGGCTTCGTGAAGCAGGTCTTCGAGACTTTTTTCTGATGGAGGCGTGACCGCTTCCGGAATCAAATCGAGCTGCATATTCTCCACGCCGTATGAGCAAAGGCGACGCCAGAGTATAGGCGAAATAGTCGCGACGCGAAATCTATTTCATCCGATTCTCAGCCAAATACGCCGCGAGCCGCGCCGAC
>DASUEL010000144.1:0-4603 GCA_036275095.1 Bdellovibrionales bacterium | reverse complement strand
AACTCGTTCTCACCGAAAGCTTTGAATACTTTCGCCAGGACGTGATCGATTCGGGAGGCTTTCTTATGTAGCCGCGAACGTAGCACGACCGGCGCGATCGCGTGCAGCCGAAACCCCGTAGGCGACTGACGGATTTCGAGCGGCAACCCTTGGCCGCGAATCCAGTCGCGCAGCCGCGAGACGTTTTTGTGCACGCGATTCGGGGACGTGACCGGATCGTAGTGCTCTCCCGGAAACAGCCGGGCGAAGATCATCGCGGTCCGTGCGGGCCGATAGAAGTCGGCCGTCAGCGCCGCGGTCAGCTTCTGCAGGACCTGGCCGATCTTGAGGACGCGCCGGCCGCCAACCTGCCCCAGTCCGACATCCAAGACGATGGAGCCGGCCTGTTCCGCGAAGGGTTTCCAATCGAATTCCTCGGGAATGATGTGGGAGCCGCCGAGGTATCTGAGAATACGGCGCCTGAAACTTTCGTGCGGAGTACCGTGGAAGAGCTTGTTGAACAAGGTCAGATCTCGCGTGAACTTCGCACGCTGGTAATCGCAATCGCGAACCGTCTCCCAATGTTTTTTGGCGGCGGCCTCCGCCTTGAGCGACTCGAGCGCGGCGAGGTTCTCGGCGGTGGTGTTCTCTTCGGCGGCCAAGAACGTCTTCCACTTCAAAACGAAGAAGTCATCGAGCGATTTCGCTTCTCGTAGCAGGGTTTCCGAGCGGTCGAGATCCCTTCGGGCATCAGAGAATCGCTTGAGGTCAATCATCAATTGCCCGCGCAACTCCAGCACATTGGCGTGAAGCCGCAACGCCGACTTGCCCCGAGTCCGCATTTCTAGGTCCCGGAGCAGCTCTTCCGCGGCGGCATTTTGAGATTCATTGACGAGCGCGGCCGCCAAGTTCACCTGGCCGACAAGCTTTTTGTACGGATCGGTCTGTTGTTCTATGTATGACTCGAGAAATGGAATCGCGCGGGCGTAATCCCAGATCGAGATATGATTGAACGCGATGAAAAGAGAAACGTCCTCGTTTTTCTCGGCATCGAGCGACTCAAGAATTTCGAGGGCTTCGAGCCGCGCGCCGATATTGGTCAGTGCCGCGGCGTACTCCGCGAGTTCGAGTGGACCGGCCGGGCGGCCGACATTCAAGTCTGGACGAACGATCGGATTGAGAAGGCGGACCGAAAGCTGGCTGAGGCCCGAGCGACGGGCGAGATTGGCGAAAGCGGCCATTTTAGACCTCGATATTTCGGAAAGCCGCATCCGGCGCAACCGGCGCCGGCAATCGCTGAGGCGACCGGCGCGAATAAGCTCGCTCAACTCCTGCAAATCGGTCATGTCCTATCAAGATTATCAGACGGCGGTATCGCGTGTACTCATTTCGTTTACACTGACAAAAAGATGTCGAAGGCCGGCGGGTTTCTCATTTTGAGCCGCGCCTAAAACCACGAATTTCCGACGCTTTCAGTGCCGCCTCGAATCGAATGCGGAACCAGAATTGCAGATTTAGTCGGACGGGGGTTCTGTGTTCAATTTGCGATACATTCTGTCGCTCGTCACGGCAACGCTTATGTTGAGTGCGTGCGGGGGCTCATTCACGCTGCTCGGCGCGGGTGACGGCGGCGGCAACGCCGAAGGCTATCCCGGAGACTTCGACCCCACGATTTTGGCCGGTCGCTACCTTCTTGATGGCGACAAAACGACCTGTTTGCAGAATGGACAGGCCGTGCCCGCATTCAAATATCAGATCGAAATCACACCGTTCGCCGAAGCGTGGATCTCCAGCGCCGAATGCCAAACTAACGCCACGCCCGTTCGAACGAACTTCAACGACATCTGGTTCGCGCTCTATAACCGCGACTTTTTCGCCAAGCTCGGCGCCGCCTACGCCAGAGCCGAAAAGAAATTCATCGACGGAGAGCGCGCTCGGGTCGAAGCCCTCTGCCGCAGGACCGATACAGCGGGCACGGGTCTGGACATCGTCTGGCTTCGACTGGAAACCTCCGGGCGAAATCTCGCCTACATTTACTGGCGCTCGACCGGCGGCGCCGCCGGAACGGCCGGGCCGATCGACGCGGAGTCCGCGCAAACAGCAAACACGAAGATCATGACCGGTACAGGGGTGACCCTCACAATCGATACCACGACGTTGTACACCCGGCGCTATGCCGCCGACGCGCTTCGCGGGCAATTTCATCTGGCTGGCGCCTCGATCTCGCTATCCGAACTTTCGAGCGTAGAGACGGCGCTTCTCTGCACGTCCCGATAAGACGGCATTTTCGGCTTATCTCTTTGAGACTTTCGTCCGATAGGAATGTCAGAGGCGCGGAGCTTCGTCTCAGGATGAGAAACGCAGGACGCATTCAAAACAGGTGGCGAATGCATTTCAAAAGTTATCTGATCGCGAGCTCGATTTCGGTCTTTCTGATCGGCGTGATGACCCAGTTCACCAACTGCGCGCCCGCCGATGTGGAGTTCAAACAAGCCGCGCTCGAGGCTCCGGATTTCACGCCGCTACCGCCCGACTCCGACTTGCTCGACGGGCTCGAGCCGCCCGAACGGGTCGCCGTTCTATGCGCGCAAGGGGCCACGACCGAAACGGTCACCACGATTTCGTTTCCGCGGCCGACCGAAACGTGCCCATGGAACCAAAACGGAAATCTGCAAATTCGAAACGGTTATTTTCAAGGGCGAATCGAGCAGAGCCAGGCCTTCACGCTTCCGCCCCAATCGACGTTGTGCTCGCTTTCCTTCGACTTTCCGGAGCAGCAGTTTCTCTTTGACGATCACTTCATACTGGCCTTGAACGGCATCGTGCTTGCGTCGAGCTACAACTATGCCCCCATGCTGGAGAAGATGAACAATCTGCCGGTCTACAACTGGTCGCGCATCGCCGGTACCGAATGGATCACGGCCAAAGAAGGCACCTATTGCTCGGGCCTCGGAAGCGAGTGCGCCTGGCCGTCCACCGACGTCCCTGGAGCCATTCGCATGAAGTTCACGCCGGCGCTCATCCAAAGCATCACGGCGCTCGACTTGAACCGTATGCAGCATCGTTTCGACATGATCACGATCGGCGACAACGACGATGCTGACTGCGAGCATGCGCCGATCCAGTTTCGCGTGCGCGCCGTATACGCGCGCTGAATCCCTTTCGTTTGCCGTCGAATTTCGTCACCGCCATGTAAAATCCGCTCGCCACGAGCCTTTCGTTTGAGCGGCCGAGCGGCCCGCCGTTTGTAGCTGTCTCACTCATGATGACGAATCAGACTGTCGAGACTTTGTTCACTTACGCGGTCACCTGGGCCCAGTGGGCGGCCGCATTCGCGGTCGACCCCGCCGAGCCGCTCGCGCACTTCGTAGCGACGCTGGCCGTGCTCGCCCTGCCCGCGTTCTGCGTCCTTTATGTGCTGTTTCAGATTCCGATGATTATCGGTGACGGCCTGACCCGCAACATGCCGGTCCTCGGCGTTCTCTACTATCGGGTTCTCTGCTTTCTCGTGATTCTTCTGGTCAGCCGGCTCGTCGCAACAGGCTTCACTCAACAGCTGGCGGGCTTCGGCCTGCTCCCGTCGGCTATTACGGCCGGCCAGCTTCAGTTGGCCCTGCTCGCCGCCCTCGCATTGGCCATTACGGCCGTCTCCTACAAGAAGCTCGAGAATCTTTTGTCCCCCGTATTCTTCTGGAAACGCGGTTATGGGGCCCTCGACGCATGCGCCCTGGGGCTTTCGATCGCGATCGCAATCACGCTGTTCTAACGATTGACCCTACTCCCCGGCCGGGTTAGCCCTACCGCTATGGCGGCCTGGCTTTTCGCGCGCGCACTCAGCCTCATCTACCTTATCGCGTTCGTCTCGATCGGCGTGCAAGTTCGCGGCCTCATCGGCGCGAACGGCATCCTTCCGGCTGAAAACTTCGTGCACATCGTCGACCGGTACTTCGGCGCGAAGAAGTTCGTTTCTCTACCAAGCGTGTTTCTCTTCGGCGTGAACGACCAGCTCCTCGTGCTGGTGTGTGCGGCGGGCGCCGTTTGCGCGCTACTCGCGTTCGCCGGAGTCGCGCAGTCACTCATGTTTTTATTGATGTGGGCGCTTTACCTTTCGCTCGTAAACGTCTCGCAAGATTTCCTTTCGTTTCAATGGGACGTGCTCCTGCTCGAAGCGGGATTCCTGGCCATTTTTCTCGCGCCGGTGACGGCCGTCGACCTGAACCCGGCCGCCGCCTTTTTCAAGGCCCACGAGCCGCCGCGCTTGGTGTACTGGCTGTTTTTGTTTCTGCTGTTCCGGTTCATGTTCGCTTCGGGCGCGGTCAAGCTCGCGAGCGGAGATGAAACCTGGCGAAACCTCACGGCCATGAGTTACCATTACGAAACGCAGCCGATTCCAAATCCTTTGGCTTGGCTCGCGCACCAGCTTCCGCTCTGGGCGCAAAAACTCTCTTGCGCGGCGATGTTCGCGATCGAGCTCGCCGTACCATTCTTGATTTTCGTTCCGGGCCGCGCGCGCCTCCTCGCGTTCGGCTCACTCGTCGCCCTTCAAACACTCATTTTGGCGACCGGAAACTACGCGTTTTTCAATTGGTTGACGATCGCGCTCTGCCTGTTTCTGCTCCCCGAG
>DASUEL010000143.1:0-4499 GCA_036275095.1 Bdellovibrionales bacterium | reverse complement strand
AATCTTCTTTGATTTCGCGCTCGACGAGAACGGCCTTGTCTCCTTTGAGCTCGTAAATTGAAGCCGCAACGAAGTCATAGTCACGGGTGAACGAAAGATCGAGCGCACGTTGTTTTTCATCGGGAGTCGCATACGTACGGTGCAGCTGATCGCCCACGACCTGAATTTTATAAAGAAAGTTCGCAAGCAAGCCCTCAACGCGCGCGGCGGTTGAGCGGGCGTGGGTGATGTTTCCTTCGTCCTCACGCGACGTCGCGGCTTCTTCGAAGTCCATATAGCTTATGATCGCGATCGGAATTGTCGCCGAAAGCAGGAGCAAAACCGTCACAGAGACGAGTTTTAGCACGATCGGAAATCGCAGATCTTTCAAAGACTTCACGAAGATCTTATCGTCGGGGCGAAAACGAATATTGAGGCGAGTTAGCAGAAAGAATCGCTGGGCTGCGGTCGAGGGCTAAACTCAATCAATTTGCCTGACGTAAGACCAGCGATCGACGTTGAATTCGTATTCGACTTCGTGGATCACGCAGTTCTTCAGGCTCAGCGGGCTGACATTCGCGGTCGGAACCGCCATTGCGTGACTGGCCAGACGGCTCACGACGCCGCCATGACTGCAGACCGCGACGCGAGTCACGAGGTGGTGTTTCATGATGAACTCTTTGATGCACGCGATGGACCGCTCCAGGACCTGGCGTTTGGTCTCGCCGCCCGGCAACGCGAAATCCAGGTGGGCCGGGTCGCCTGAAGACCACTTGGCCCATTCGTCGGGGCCTAAGGATGCGATCACGTCGTCGCGAAATCGGCCTTCCATGACGCCGAGATTTCCTTCACGCAGGCCCGGATGCCGATGAATTTCGAGGCCAAGCCCGCTGTTTGCGAGCTCAGCCGTGCGCAACGCCCGCTGCAGATCGGAGCTGAGAAAAATTTCGGGTTTCAGATGTAGTAATTTGCGCCCAAGCTCGAGTGCCTGGGCTTCGCCGGTTTTGTTGAGCGGGATGTCGGTTTGCCCCTGGAATCTCCGATGGAGATTCCAGTCAGTTTCACCGTGACGGATGAGAAAGACCTGAACGCGTCTCAAGGGGCCGAAAGATCAGTCTTGCTCTTTGATTTGGTCGCGCGGAATCTCGCGAACATTGGCCTTCGAGATCAGGTAATCGACGACCTTCTCTTCGGTGATCTGAAACCGCAGCGAGCTTTGGCGCTCGGGGCGGCCATAGAACTCACGAAGCTTGGCCATCTCTATGCCGGTTTGTTCGGCGTACGTTTTGAGTTTTTCATCCAGCTCGCCTTCGGTCGCGCGGAGATTCTGCTTCTCGGCGATCGCGTTCACGAAGAACGACGACTGAATGATGAACTTCGCCGAGCTTTCGAAATCGGCGTCCCACTTTTGAACGTATTCTTGGAACTGCTCTTGCGACAGCCCTTGTTGCTGCATGCGCTGCTGGATATCGGCCATCAAAGCCATCTTCTGCTCGCGCAGAAGCGTCGGCGGAACTTCGACCGGATTGCGATCGACGAGTGCCTTCAAGATGCGGTTGCGAAGATCTTTTTTGATGCGGCCCTCTTCGCTTTTTTGAATGTCGTCGCGAATGGCTTTCTTGAGCTCGTCAACCGTCTTGAACTCGCTGACGCTCTTCACGAAGTCGTCGTTGAGCTCAGGGATGCTCTTCTTACCGAGACGCTTGAGCGTGACTTTGAACTGGACGTCTTTGTTTGCCAGCTCGGGCGGATAGTCCTCGGGAAACTTCAAGTTGAGCGTGGTGGTCACGCCGGGGCGCATGCCGATGATGCCGTCATCGAAGCCCGGAATGAAGCCGGAGCTGCCGAGCTCCATCGTATGGTCGGCCCCTTTCGAGTTTTCAACCGGCGCGCCGCCGATGAAGCCTTCGAAATCGACGGTGGCGAGATCGCCCTTTTGCGCCGGTCGGTCTTCGAACAGCGGGGATTCAGACGCGCGCGATTCACGGAGGCGGGTCAGATGGGCATTCACGCGCTCTTCATCGAGCTCGAGCTTTTCTTTTTCGACGGGGAGCCCTTCGGCCTGCTGCACGTTCACTTCGGGCCGAACTTCAAATTGTGCGGTGAATTTGAAAGACTGGTCGTCGGCGAGCGGGTCGAATTCGAAGTTGGGCTGCGTGATCGGCTCAAGCTTGTGTTCGTCGAGTGCCTGGTAAAAATGGCTTTCGATCAGCTCACGCACGACATCATCGCGAACGCGGTCTTTGTACATGGATTTGACCGTCGCAATCGGAGCTTTGCCTTTGCGAAAGCCTTTGATCGTGACCGAATCTTGAATGGTTTGAAACACGCGGTCCCAGGCTTGTTGAACTTTGTCAGCCGGAACTTCAACGTTGAGTTTGCGCTCTAAGTTAGAGACTTTTTCGACATTACTTTTCATTGGGAACCCCACTGCGGATAAGAGGGCCAATCTAGGAGAATTGAGGTTTAAAGACAAGCTTTTAATGCAGGGCACAAAGCCTTTTAGAACCCCTCATCTCACCGCATATTGGGACGATGTCAGCGGCCAATCAAAAGATCATTCTGGTCACGGGAAAGGGCGGTGTCGGTAAGTCCGTCGTTGCCGCGAGCCTCGCACACAAATTGAGCCGCCAAGGTTTAAGCACTCTGCTCGTCGAGATGGGCGAGAGTAGTTTTTACCAGGATTTTTTCGGGCTATCCGCCGTCAACCATGACCCTGTCGCTCTTGAGAATCGCCTCTACGTCACGCGCTGGAACACCGAAAGCTGCTTGCGCGAATATGTGCTTCATTACGTTCGGGTCGAAGCGCTTTACAAAATGTTTTTCGAGAACCGGGTCATGAAGACCTTCATCCGGGCGGCGCCGACGGTTCCCGAGGTCGCTCTGCTCGGTAAACTCACCAGCGGAATTCGCAAGGTCGGCCCGCCGCTCGAGTATGACCGCATCGTCGTCGACGCCTATGCGACCGGGCACTTCCTGGCTTTGCTGCGCGCGCCTCGCGGCTTGAGCGAGGCCGTTCGTGCCGGCCCCCTCGGCGAACAGACAGCCAGCATTTACAGCGTCCTGACCGATCCATCGATCACGTCTTACAAAATCGTGAGCTTGCCCGAATCGCTGCCCACATCCGAAACGAAAGATCTCATGGGGCAGTTGCGCGAGGAGTTCGGCGTGCGTCCCGAAATCGTCGTCAACAAAGTTTGGAAGATTCCATTCAGTGAAAATGACCTGCAGGTCGTGAGCAACCAGAACACGCAGGCGGTGGGCGCGGGCGTCGTCGGATTCGCGCGCTACCTCGATTTCATCGTCAAGCGGCAAAAACGTTACATACCGATGCTTCAAGAGATGGATCCGGCGCTGGAGCAAGTCCCGCTCATCACCGAGCAGGGCGGCAAAATTGCCTTGATCGAGCAAATCGGGAGCCACCTGGGGCGCGTATGAGTCAAATTGATGAACTCTTGAAATCACAAAAAGTAATCGTGTGCGCCGGGACTGGCGGTGTGGGCAAGACCACGCTCTCGGCGGCGCTCGGCGTTCGCGCGGCCTCGATCGGCCTCAAGGTACTGGTGCTGACCGTCGATCCGGCCAAGCGCCTGGCCGCGGCCCTGGGCCTGCAGAATCTCGATGAAGAACGCGAAGTCCCCGCTCAAGCTTTCAGCGGAAAAATGTTCGCCGCGATGGTCGATCAAAAACGCATTCTCGATCGCTTCGTGCGCGATTCGGGCCTCGATGAAACAATCGTCGAACGAATTCTCAACAACAACATCTACAAGAAACTTTCGACGACACTGAGCGGTTCGCAGGAGTTCACGGCGCTCGAGCGGCTTTATGAGAGTTACGAGTCAGGCCGCTACGATTTGATCATTCTGGATACGCCTCCTGCCGCGCACGCCGTCGAAATTCTCGACTCAGCTCAAAAGCTGAGCGCGCTTTTTCAGGACTCGATCATAAAGTGGTTCATTCGTCCTTTCGAAAAGCGCGGCGCACTCGCTACGCTTTTCAATCGCGGCACGAATCTGGCGTTCAAGGCATTCGAGCGCCTCACGGGCTCGGCGTTCCTGCAAGAGCTCATGGATTTTCTCTCGGAGATTTACGGTCTTCGCGATCGTTTGCGCCTGCGCATGGAGGCCGTGCACGCGCTTCTGCTGCGACCCGAGTCTTCATTCGTGCTCGTGACGGCGTTCGATGCGTCGAAAATCGGCGAGGCCCGCCGATTTCAGCGCGAGCTCACGGAACGCAAGTACCAGCTAGGCGATGTCATGATTAACCGAGCGCTTCCGGTTTGGGACATCGACGGGCAGGACTTACGATCAGGTCCAGCTCTCAACGAAAAGCTCGCTGCCTACTACCGGCAATTGCGCGATTACTTCTCCGTGCACGAAGAGGCGTTCGCCGCGTTTCAAGAAGATTTGCGGGCACAGGGCCTGAACAACGTTCGGTTTTTAAGAATTCCCGATTTCGATCAGGACGTGTATGATCTCAAGAGTCTGGAGCGTGTTGCGCAAGCGCTGGTAACAGCGGGC
>DASUEL010000142.1:0-4715 GCA_036275095.1 Bdellovibrionales bacterium | reverse complement strand
GAGCTTGGATTCGGAAATCGCGGCCGTGACCTCGACACTCGAAGTTCCGAGAAGTCCAAAACCCTTGTTGTTGTCTTTCGCGCCGAGAATGATGGCGTCGGGCCCGAGCTGGTTTTTGACCATCTCAAGAGCCTCTTTCATGGTCTTGGCTTCAAACTTCTTAACTTGCATCTCTCATCTCCACCAAAGCTAGGGATGAAACGTTCGCGTCAGGCGTCAGCTCGTTGTGTGAAAGCACCACGAGCTGAGGAATGAATCTTTCGGTCAACTTACGAATGTGACGGCGCACGGTCGGGCTGGTCAGCAAAATCGGCTGACCGGCGATTTCAGGGTGCAATTCGATCGTGCGCGCGATCTCGGTGATCATGCGCTGGGCACGCCGCGGATCCATGACGAGCTGGACGCCCTGCTCGGTTTGAATCAGCGAGTTCGCCACGAGCTCTTCAATATGCGGCGCCAGCGAAATGATCGGGATCGAGCCGTCGTCGGTCGTATACTTCGACGTGATTCCGCGCGCCAGACTACGGCGGACCTGCTCGGTCAGCACTTCCGTATCTTTCGTACGCGTGGCTTCGTCGGCCAGCGTCTCGAAAATCGTGAGCAAGTCGCGAATCGATACATTCTCTTTCAGCAGGTTTTGCAGAACCCGAACTACGGCGCCGAGCGGAAGCTTGTCAGGAATGAGCTCTTCCACCACCTTCGGATAGTTGCGTTTGAAATTCTCGATGAGCTGGGCGGCTTCCTGGCGGCCGAGCAGCTCATGCGCATGCTGGCGAATGAGCTCGGTAAGGTGGGTCGCGATGACGGTCGGAAGATCGACCACCGTGTAACCCGCGAGCTCCGCTTCGTCTTTTTGCGTTTTCGTGATCCAAAGCGCGTCGAGACCGAAAGCCGGCTCGCGCGTCGGTGTACCAGCCACTTTTTGGGCGACATTGCCGGGATCCATGGCGAGGAGGTGATCGGGTTGCAGCATTCCGCCCCCGACTTTGTTGCCCTTAATCAAGACACGATACTCGCCCGGCTGCAGTTGAAGATTGTCGCGAATATGGATGCTCGGCACCACGACGCCCAGATCGAGCGCGAACTGCTTGCGGATGCTGACGATTCGCTCGAGAAGATCGCCGCTTTGCTCGCTTTCGACCACATTGATCAGACCGTAGCCCACCTCGAGCTCGAGAACGTCGAGCGGGAGGAGGCTCTCGATTTTTTCCTTCTCGGGACGCGCGGCCATTTCATCGGCACGGCGCTTTTCACGTTCTTCTTTTTCGCGCTGAAAGCGTTGCACGGTCCAGCCGATGGCACCGAACATACCGCCCATGATGAAAAACGGAAGCCCCGGAAGCCCCGGAATCAACGCCAGACAGCCCAGCACGATACCGACGATGTAGAGGGCGCGCGGGTTCAGAAGCAGCTGGTTCGCGACCTCTTTACCCATGTTCTTTCCGCTGCCGTTGCGGGTCACGATCGTGCCCGCCGCGGTCGAGATAATCAGCGCGGGGATTTGAGTGACGAGACCGTCGCCGATAGTCAGTTTCGTGTAATACTCAGCAGCCGTTCCGATATCGAGGCCGCGCTGAAGAACGCCGATCAAGAGGCCGCCGACGA
Source organism: Bdellovibrionales bacterium (assembly GCA_036275095.1). GTDB lineage: Bacteria > Bdellovibrionota > Bdellovibrionia > Bdellovibrionales > DASUEL01 > DASUEL01. The sequence goes on along the minus strand of DASUEL010000142.1, from coordinate 3,110 downwards.
TGTTGATGACCGTGATTACGATACCGGCGATTGCGTCGCCGCGAACGAATTTGCTGGCACCGTCCATGGCTCCGTAAAAATCGGCTTCGGCCTCGATCTCGCGGCGGCGTGAACGTGCTTGCTCGTCATTGATCAAGCCGGCGTTCAGGTCGGCATCGATCGACATTTGCTTACCTGGCATTGCATCCAAAGTGAAGCGAGCGGCGACTTCCGCCACGCGGCCCGAACCTTTGGTAATGACCACGAAGTTGATGACGACCAAGATCGCGAAGACGATGAGCCCGATGACGTAGTTGTTGCCGACGACGAAGTTCGCGAACGCGTTCACGACCTCGCCCGCGGCATGGGGCCCCTGATGGCCTTCACTCAAGATGATACGCGTAGTTGCCACGTTCAGTGAAAGCCGGAACAATGTCGTAATCAAGAGCAGCGTCGGAAATACGCTAAAGTCCAGAGCGCGAACCGTGTAGATCGATACGAGGAGAATCAACAAGCTCAGTGTCAGCGAAAGTGTCAAAGCCAGGTCAATCATGATCGCCGGCAGCGGAATCATCATGACGACGAGAATACCGATGAGACCGAACGCGATCAGGAGATCGGTGTTGTTCGAGAAACGCTCAAAACGCTTTAGAAAGTTAAAGATGGCATCCATTATCTAACCACCCGGCGCCTGAGTTTGTAGACGTACGCAAGAACTTCGGCCACCGCCTGGAAAAGTTCGCGCGGCACGAATTGATTGAGTTTGAGCGTCTTGAAGATCGTGCGCGCCAGCGGCTTGTTCTCAACAATCGGTATCCCGTGCTGCTTCGCGAGCTCCTTAATCTTCTCCGCTACGAGATCGGCGCCCTTTGCTATCAGTTTCGGCGCCGGATATCCGTCTTCGTACTTCAAGCAAACAGCGATGTGTGTCGGGTTCGTGATGACGACGTCAGCCTTGGGGACGGCATCCATCATGCGGCGATTGGCCATTTCGCGCTGAATGCGGCGAATGCGTGCCTTGACGAGCGGATCACCCTCGCGAGATTTGTGCTCTTCTTTGACCTCTTGTTTGGTCATCCGCATTTTTTTCTCGAGCTCCCAGCGTAAATAGCCGTAGTCGAGGATAGCCAGTACGGCCATGAACACGCCGATTCCTAAGAGCAGCTTGACCGTGATTTCGCCGAGGTAGCTCATGAGCTGCTCGACACCCAGATGAATCAACAGCGGAGCCTGGCCGATTTCGGATTTCAATATCATGATCGCGATTGCGGCCACGAGCCCGACTTTAATGGTTGCCTTGATCCCTTCGACGACCGCGCGAAGGCTGAAAATTTTCTTGAAGCCTTCAATCGGATTGAGGCGGTCAACGTCCATGTTGAGGGCTTCTTCATTGTAGATAAAACCGATCTGCAGCGCAGAGGCGGCGAAGCCCAGTACGCCGATGATTGCCAAAAGCGGCGCCATGATCAGAAGAAGATGTTCACCGGCGAACTTCATGGCGGGCATCAAATCACCGGATCGAACGGACGTATAAACGAAGTCACCCATCAACGCGGTGTAAGTCTCGATAATTTGCTCGATCAGGAAGCGGCCGAGTCCCCACATGGCCAAGGCCGCGCCGAAAATCATGAGAACGGAGGCGAGCTCCCGGGTCTGAGCCACTTGGCCCCGATTCCGGAACTCCTCCCGTCTCGAGACTGTTGCTTCTTCGGTACGTTCGCCCGAAGAGCCTTCGTCGTCCGCCATCCTAGAAACCTTTCAGCACGCCGAACACGCCGGCGATCGTTTGATTCAGCAATTCACCCATTCCCGTCAACAGGAGCGGAATCGAAATTATCAGCACGAAAAAACCGACCAAGATGTTGATCGGCATACTCGTCACGAGAACGTTGATTTGAGGAACCGCGCGGCCAATGATTCCCATCGCGAGGTTCATGCAAAAGATCGAAACCAGCACGGGCGCCGAGAGCTTCAGGCCCATAACCGTGACCGATTGCGCGAGTGCTCCAGCCGAACCGAGCGCAGCCATATTCAAAGCGTTGAGTGAGACCGGCAGAATCTCATAGCTCTTGGCGAGGCCCGAGATAAAAATGTGGTGGCCGTTGAGACCGAGAAAGAAGAGCGTCCCGAGGATCGTATAGAATTCCTCAATGGCCGAGCTGCGATCGTTAGTGGTCGGGTTGAGCAGCTGAACGCTCGAGAGGCCGATACTGTCCGAGGCGATTTGAGCGCAAATTGAAATGGCGAAGAAGAAAAAACGCGCCAAGAAGCCGAGCGCGAGGCCGATGAACGCTTCGCGCATCATCAGCCAAATATAAAAGCGTTCGAGCTCGGCCGCGCTCAGGCGCTCGTGGCCGATCGCCGGGAACATGACGATCGACAACACCAGACCTAGAAGTACCTTCACCGGCGCGGGCACGTTGCCCGAGCTGAAGACCGGCCAAGAAACCAAAAAGACGGAAATTCGCAGCATCACGAGGATGAACGTCAGAATTTCCGCTTGATTGAACTTATAAATCTCGAACATCAATTCCTCACGTAAAACGTGATGTTTTCAAACAACTCGACAGTGAACTTGCTGAGAACGTCGAGCATCCAGGGGCCTGCGATGATCAGGATGACTCCGACAACCATGATTTTCGGGATAAACGTCAACGTAGCTTCGTTAATCTGAGTGACCGCCTGAAAGATGCTGACAACCAGACCGACCACCAGCGCTCCGAGGAGAAGCGGGCCCGACAGCATGGCGGTCACCTTCAAGGTTTCTTGCCCCAAATTCATGATTAGCTCTTCACCCATTTGCGCCTCACCCGAAACTCTTGACGAGGGACCCGACGAGCAAACCCCAGCCGTCAACGAGCACAAAAAGCATTAGTTTGAAAGGCAGCGATACGATAACCGGCGGCAGCATCATCATACCCATGGCCATAAGCACGCTGGCCACGACCATATCGATGACCAGAAACGGCAGGTAAATGATGAATCCGATTTGAAACGCGGTCTTGAGCTCCGAGATGATGAAGGCCGGAACGAGGACGACTGTTCCGACGTCGGCCCGGGTCTTCGGGCGCTCACCGCCAGCGATATTGACGAACAGAGCGAGATCGGCGTCGCGCGTTTGATTGAACATG
>DASUEL010000141.1:0-3105 GCA_036275095.1 Bdellovibrionales bacterium | reverse complement strand
GGAGGCTGCGCTCGGCCCCTCCCAAATGCGTCGACACGACGTAGAACGCGACAGCCGGATTCACCGCAAATACCTCTCGCGCCAGAGCTGAAAGTTGATGAGCGACCAAAGCAGGTGCGAATGGTTCGCCGAGCGATTGAGATGCTCGCTAACCACCGCGCCGACGTTCGCGGCATTGAAGATGCCCTCGCGTTTGAGCCGCTCGGGGCCGAGATATTCGTCGAGCAGCCATTTGAGATCGCCGCGCAGCCACTCACGGAGCGGAATGCTGAAGCCGTGCTTCGGCTTGCGGTGCAAGTTCGAAGGCAGCTTGCGCTTGAGGAGCTCGCGCAGCACGATTTTGCCGTAGCGCCCGTTGTACTTGAACCTGAACGGCACCCGGCTCGCGAACTCGACCATTTCGTGATCGAGAAACGGCACCCGCGCTTCAAGGCCCCAGGCCATGCCCGCGCGATCGGTCTTTTGCAAAACCGTATCGGGGAGAAACGTCTCGAGAAACACGACTTCCACCTTTTGGCGCCAGTCGGCCCCGCGAAGATCGCCGAGAATGCGCGCGTAATGCCCGTCCGTCGCGCCGAGGGGCGCGTTGAGCAGCGAACGTAACCGGCCGAACGGCACGGGACCGATCGTACCGATAAAGTATTGAAAGAGCTCAGGCTCGTTTTCGAAATCGAGAATTTCACCCAGCTTGCGGAGCGAGCGCACGCGATTGTTGGACGAAAGCGAGCCCAAAAGCTTGAGCGCGTTCGATGCCAAATGCCTGGGGCCGGCCGGCGCGCCGAGGAGTCTGCGGGCCGAGACGAGAAAGTGCTGATAAGTGTAGCCGAAAAAGAGCTCGTCGCCGCCGTCGCCCGAAAGCGCGACCGTCACGTAATCGCGCGCGAACCGCGCGAGCAAAAGGCTCGGAAGCGCCGTCGGGTCCGCGAAGGGCTGATCGAAATAAACGGGCAGCTCGGGTATGAGTTTGAAATAGTCTTGCGGCTGGGTGATGAGCTCATGGTGGCGGGTTCCGAAATGCGCCGCCACTTGGCGCGCGGCCGCGGACTCGTCGAACTCGGCTTCTTTGTAGCCGATGGTGAAGGTATGCATGCCTTTGAAGCCGGATTCGCACGCGGCCCAGACGAGCAGGCTCGAGTCGATTCCGCCCGAGAGAAACGCGCCGAGCGGAACGTCGGCGACGGTTTGCCGCTTGATGACTTTCAGAAGCGTATGCTCGAGCTCGGCCACGAGCGTTTCGGCCGTCGCGGGCGCGTCGGCAGGCTCGCGGGTGAACGCGTCTGTCGCGCTCCAAAACGTGCCGGTCTCGGTTCCGCGCGCGCTGAACTTGAGCCAACTGCCCGGCGCCAGCTGCTGGACGTCCTTGAGAATCGAGAGCGGCGTCGGAACGTGGCTGTGTTTGAGAAAATGAAACAGCGTCAGCGGATCGATCTCCTTGCTGATCCAGGGCACTTGGAGCAGCGGCTTCAGCTCGGAGGCGAACGCGAGCCTTTGCTCGTTCACCGAATAAAAAAGCGGCTTGATACCGAAACGGTCACGTGCGAGCCAGATCACGGGCTCGCCCGAGCGTGAGTCGAGAATCGCGAACGCGAACATTCCGTTGAGTTTGATCAGCGCGCGAGGCCCCCATTGCTCCCACGCGTGCATGAGAACTTCCGTGTCACCCGAGGTCTTGAAGACGCGGCCGTGCGCCTGAAGCTCGCGCCGCAGCTCCTTGAAATTGTAGATTTCGCCGTTGAAGACGATGGCGACTTTGCGGTCCTCGCTGAACATCGGCTGATCGGCCAGCTCCGAGAGATCGAGAACCCGCAGACGGCGATGGCCGAGCGCCACGGGCCCGTCGCTGAAAACGTGCCCGCCGTCTGGACCCCGGTGCCGCATCTGCTCGGTCAAAGCCTGAAAGCGGGAGCGGTCAGGGGGCGTGTCGAAGTCGATGAGGCCGTTAATTCCGCACATGCGCGCGCATCTCCGTCAGAATTTTTCGAGCCATGCGATTCCAGCTCATCTCACGGGCGTGAGCGAGCGCCCGGGTTTCAAGCGCGCGGCGAAACGAGTCGTCGCTCAAAATGTCGACGGCCGCCACGGCGACCTCCTGCGGATCGTGCGGGTTGACCAACAGGCCGGTCTCGCCGTGCAGGACCGCATCGGGGATGCCCCCATCGCGTGAGGCGACGACCGCTTTGCCGCACGCGGCGGCCTCGAGCAAGACGAGCCCGAATCCTTCGCAATCGGGGCTGTAGTAGTCGGTGCGGGTCATCAGCATTACGAGATCCGAGAGCGCGTAGAGACTACGGCGCTCCGAAAAGGCCAGTGCGCCGGGAAGCTTGACGTGCTCGGCTACGCCGAGCGACTCGGCCAGCTTTTGCAGGCGCGCCTGATCGGGACCGCTCCCGGCCATTACGAGATGAGCATTCGGAATTTCACGTAAAATCGATGGAAGCGCTTTCAGGATCGTGTCGTTGCCCTTGTACGGGCCCAGCCTGTTCAGTGTGACGATCGTCCTTTTGCCGGCTGCGCCCATGCGCGCCCGAAACTCCGGCGATGCGGTGTCGGGAAAGAATTCCGCCGTGTTCACTCCGTTCTCGACGACGCGAATCCGGGACGGCTCCAGCCCGCACTCGCGCACGACGAGATCGCGCGTGAAGTGGCTGACGGCGAAGACTCCCTTCATCGACTGAAAGACTTTGCGTTTGAGCGGTGTGAGCGCGCGCCGCACGCTTTTGCGCAGCGTGCGCGCCGACTCCATGACTTCCGAGCCGTGTACGATTTGAAAGTGCGGAGTCTCGCGATCGAGCACCGCGTGAACCGCCTCCGGAAACCAAACGGTATGAAGAATCGCGTCGGCTTTCCACTTGCGTGTCACCCGGTTGATCTCCGAGATGAACTGGGCGTTCGCGATCCACGAGTTCGAAGAGAACGGCCGCCGCTCCAGGCGAAAACTCACGCCGGCGTCCTCGGCTTTCTCGTGCCGGGGGGCGAGTACGAGCACCTCGCAATCATTTTCGGTCAGAGCGTGCGCGAGCTCGTAGGCGACCGTCGCGACTCCGCCTAGGTTCGGACGAAAATCGTAAGCCGTGAGCAAGATGCGCATGGGTTGGCTCATTTCTT
>DASUEL010000140.1:0-2831 GCA_036275095.1 Bdellovibrionales bacterium | reverse complement strand
GAAGCGTCGAAGCGGGGCGGAAGCTGCTTCAGCAGTTTCAGCGTCTCATGCGCCTTCGGGCCTTCACCGACATAGAGGCTCGTCGGAACACCGAATGATTCGAAAGTCGCGAAGAAACGGTCGCTGTCCGTCGGAGCATCGGTGATCGCGGGCATCCCACCGGCGGGAAACGGCAGTTTCGCGCGCTCCCAACCGCCGGCTTTCCGCTCAATCCGGTAGATTTCTCCGTTCACGTCATTGAGAACGGTCAGATACAGATAGCTCTTTGTGATCGACAAGCCCGAGAATGCCAATTTCTCGCTGGGAGCGAATATGGCTTGAAGGCCTTCCGGTTCGTACGGTTCTGTTTGATCCTTGACGGACGTGAGCGGAAGCGACAACACGGCTCCCGCCGGAAACGTCGTACCGCGTACCATCCAGTCGAAGCGCAGGGTAAAAATGAGGAATTCGTCGGTATCGCCGATGATGCCAGCCGTCGTCGGAATCGGAATACGTATCAACTTGCCGTCTTTATACCAGTAACCTTCGGACTCAAAAAAATTCGGATAGCGTGCCACGAAACTATTCTTCGTTGCCGTTCCCAGGTTGCGATATGCGCTCACCGCAACGTCGGTTTTCTCGCCTTCGAAAACGAGTTTCGCGTCTTTGAAAGGCTGACCGCGTCTCCAAATCCGGACTTGGCGCGGGTAGCCCGAGCTCGTCAAAGAGTCAGGGCCGGTGTCCATCAACAAAAAGACCGTTTCACGATCGATCCAATCGTAGCTCGACTTGGCTTCTGGCAGCTCGAAGCCGCCAGTTACGAACTTCCGGGTTACCGTATCGAATTCACGCATGATCGCTTTGTCTTTGCCGCCGTCGGAAAGACGCACGAGGCAGCGTTTATAATCGGGCGCAAGGCAATTGGCGCCTGAAAAAACGAAACTTTTTTTCTCGGCCTTATTGAGCGCATCGACGTCGAGAAGAATCTTCCACTTTGGAGCCGGTTTCACGTACTCCTCGAAAGTGGTCTCGCGCCAGACGCCACGCACGTGCCGCTCATCCTGCCAAAAGTTCCGGATCAGCCGGCCTCTTTGTGACGGCATGGCGACCCGGTCTTTCGCGGCGAGAATTTTTTTGATTTCATTTTTGAGCGGCAGAAAACGGGGGTCGCCCTCCAACTTCGCGCGTGTCAGCTTGTTGTGCCGCTCCACCCAGGCTTTCGCGTCCTGGCTCTCCAGAGATTCGAGCCATATGTAAGGGTCTTCGTTAACCATACGTTTTTCAGCCGACGAGCACCCGTAGACCAGCGTGGCCGCTGTGATTGCCAGGGCCGTCTTTGCGTATTTCACTCGCCACTCCTTGCTCAAAAAATCAATTGTGCCAACGATCTAAGACAAAAGTCCAGCCGGCACTCTCAGGCCCCGAGCTTCGCGGCGTTTCAAGACGCAACTATTGGATCTTCAACTCGAAGTGCGGTCCAATGTTCGAAGTGGCGAAACGCATTCTCCTCTCGTTTTCACTGGGTCTCGTGTGGGCTCATCGTCTGGCGCTCCGGCAGCCGCGGGCCGTCGTATGCTTCTTCGCCGCCCTGACCGTCGTGTTTGGCATTTCAGTCTCGAAGCTAAAAGTGCTGTTTTCGGTGCAAGATATGGTGGGCGACGGCGTACCTGCGGCCGACGAGCTGGCTTCGATCAAGGAGCGATTCGAAGACGGCGCCAATTCGGTACTGCTGGTCGTGCCGCCCGAAGGCCGCCGCGGCTTCAACGAAGAGGAGCTCTGCACGGTGCGCCGTTGGTACTCGCTCGTGCGGGCAACTGAAACCGAGCTCAAAAACGCGCTTTCGACCTTCGACGTCAGCTGGCCGGTGGAGAGCGCCGATGGCTCGATAAAGTACCGCAACATCATCGACCTCGACTGCACCGAAAAAATACTCCGCGCCGACCTGGCGCGCGTCGAAACCTACCTCGATCATGGGCCCTGGCCGATTTTGCATGATTCGAGAGATCGATTGTCACTCGTGTTCGGCTTCACCTTTCGAAACTCCGAGCACGAGAAGTTCGGAAGCTTCGACCCGAAGATTCTGGTGCCATTGCGCCGGAGCGTCGAGGAGGAGCTCATGCCCAAGCTTCCGGGCGCGAAGTTCCACTGGGTGGGTACCGCCGATTACCAATGGTACGTTTTCAAAGGTTTCGAGTTTTCGATGATCGTGAACGGCGCGATGATCGCGTTTCTGATGCTCGCGTCCCGGTTTCTTTATGGAACCTGGCTGAGCGGGCTGATCTATTGCGCGACCCTGCTGATCTCGGGCGTGATCATCTACGGCGCCAAAGCGCTCGCGGGCTCGGAGTACGATCTTCTCTCCAGCGGGCTGTTTTTGATTCTGGGTGTGGCCTGTCTGGAGGACTTCACATTTCTGTCGACCCAACAGCTCAAGGGCTGGAGCTGGAAGAAGTCGATGCGGGTTCTCCTCGTTCCTTCATTTTTGACGTCGCTTCTCACCATGATCGGCTTTGCTTCGCTCTACACTTCGGAGCTCGGAATCATTCGCGACTTCGGCCTCTGGTGCGCGCTCGGCGCCGCTCTAGAATGGATCATGCTGTTCGTGGCGCTTCCGGCCGTTTTGCTCGTGACCGGCAAGCGAGGCATTTGGGTCGACCCAGGCAAAGCGCGCTTGCGCGCCGTCATCGACGGGCTTTCGGTGCGCGCGCTTCCGCGCTGGGTGAGCCGCGCGGCGCTCGTCGTGTTTCCGCTTGCCATACTCGCCTTCTCTCACATCGATCCAAACGACACCTTGGCCGCGATTTTTCCGAAAGAGCACCCTTACAATCACGGTATCAACGAGCTCGAGCGCA
>DASUEL010000139.1:0-4244 GCA_036275095.1 Bdellovibrionales bacterium | reverse complement strand
CGACGGTGAGATTCAGCCCGAGGTTTTCTACGACCCGATCGATCCGGTCACGCTGCAAGAGGGGTTTCTGATCTTCAAAGAAAAGCACGAGCTGAGCGCCGAGGACTGCGCGAAGCCCCGAAAGCTTCTGGCGTTCGGCCTTAAAAAGCTGCGTGAGCTGCGCCGCTTGAAAGTGGAGGACGCCGAAGCGAGCGCGGAAGAAACCTCGGATGCACAGCTGGAGCTCGAGGTCAGCGGGCCGCTGCTTGAGAGGGAAGCGGGTGAACTGACGGCGAGCGATGAGGAGACGGCTGGCGAAGACGCGCCGGCGACTCCCGATGAAGTTGCCGACAAGTACGAGCGTATCTGCGTAGCCGCTGCCGCCGATTACCTGCGTTCGCGCGCAGTCGATAGGCTGCTTTACGCGGATGTCTCGTGGTCCGACGGGCGCCGCGACAGCCGCCTCGAGCTTTTCAACGGCGAGACGCGCCCGGAGCCCCGTTCGCCCGTCACGTGGAACTCGCTCGGGGTCAAAACGTACGATCGCCTGTGCGTGCTTTATTCAGAGCTTCAAAAGGCAAGAGTGCAAGGCGCTCAGGTGATTATTCGCCCGAAGCTTCGGCGAGCCGAGCGGCTGCGCTTGATACCATAAATTTCGCTTCGGGCTCTCGAGCCACCGAGCCTCTCCAGGTCGGAGCGGCCCGGGCTCGTTCATTGACGAATTACATCTTCAAAACGTAATCGAGCATGAGTGCGGTGTTGTCCTCTTTCAAAGAGTCGGCGAGGAAGCGCAGATAGTCCCAGATGCGTCCGTCCACGGCCCACGTCACGTTCGTCGGCTTGAGTTCCGCTTTGCCGTAAACGACATGTGCGTAATGGGATCTCGGCATTACAACCACGGCGGCGTCGGTTCTGAGGCTGAACTTCGCATTCGCGAAGTCGGGTCCAATCGTCGAGTCGAATAAGACTTGAAGCTCTTCGAGTTGTTTAGCCGGCAGGCCAGGAATGCTCTTCAGGCGTCCGGGCACCGTAGCCAGGATTTTTCGTACCTGAACCGCGACCGCACCCTTGAATTCAGGCTCGATTTTGGCCAAGAGCGCGCCGTAATGTCTGATCTCGCGCTCGTACTGTGCCAATGTCGCCGGAGAGCAAGAAACCGGTTTGGCCATGCACGACTGATAGGTGGAAAGCGCGAACATATGGGCGCTGTGGACCGTGCCGGTCATGTAGCCCAAATCGGGAGGCGAAATCTCGCCCTTGTACTTGTTCCAGATCGTTTCGGCTTCGGTCAAAAGCGCGAGTGTCAGGTCGTGGATGATCGGCTCGATGGTCTTATAGAGGCGGGCATTTTTCTGATCTACGCCCACCTCGAGACTGGAGGCCACGTAAAGCAGCTCAGATACGTTGAGATCGCGAAGCAAGACGGCCTTGATGAGCTGGCGAACGGCGGGCGTGACCGTTTTCTTGAGGCGGACCTCATCCTCGACGCGCTCGTAGCTCGAATCGAAAGACAAAAACTGCGCAAGGGCGAACTCGTGCAGGTAAAGCGCGGCTTGGTTGAGCCGGTCCATCTTGTCGAAGAGCCGCGGATCGATTTGAAGCGTGCTCAGGTTGTTGATATGCGTTTGCACCGCGACGGTCGCGACCACGCAGTTTTCGAACTCACCGGTCAGGCTCTTGTGATAGGTATCGTCGACTTTTCCGAGGCCGTCCGGCTCGAATGACACGTTCAGAGCGAAGCGGTCCTTCCAATAGGTGAAGATACTCGCGAGCCCCGGCGAAGCCTTTTCGATTCGGGCAATGATGCGGTCGGCGTTGGCGATGGCCGTCTTCGCGGGATCGGCCGCGACCAGCGGAGTCGCGATAGCATCGTAGCCGCTCTTCAGCCGCGCTTGAAAAACATCGAGTAGAACCACCGAAGCGATATCCGCGACGTTGGAATTCTTGATCACTTTGCCTTGGCGGCGCACGATGGCCGCGGTTCCGGGCGTCTTGAAGCAGACGACAGCATTGCCGCCGCCACCATTGGCGCCGCCGCTCCCTCTTGCATAGGTGATGGACGGGGTGACAATTGTCAGTCCGGTAAGGGCGGTCAGGAGCCATTTACTCAGTTTCGAGTGCGTCATAGTCATATCCTTTCGAAGTGTTAGCAAATCACGTGCTGAATTTAACGCAACGCATGATACAGCTCCAGGTTTCTTTTATAAAGATGACTCGAAATACTTTACAGTTTTGTAAATAAAGAACCGAGGTGAAAGGGTGTCGCTCTTTACATTCGAAAACTATCGCGCCTACTTGCGGGCCTACATCCGCCAGCTACCCAACAAGGGGCGCGGGGAGCTCACCCGTATCGCGCAGCATTTGCGCGTCAACACGACTCTGCTTAGCCAGGTTTTGAGCGGCGGTCGTGATTTCAGCCAGGAGCAAGCCTTCGCGCTGAGTGAGTATCTCGGGCATTCCGAGGTCGAGAAAGATTATTTCGCTTTATTGATTCAAGCCGAACGGGCCGGCACGAAAGCACTTAGACAACATCTCGAGAAAAAACTGCGCGCGCTCCGGCAAGAGGCCTCCAAGCTCGCCGTACGCATCGAGTACCAGCGCAAACTCACCGACAGCGAGCGTTCGATATTTTACTCCAGCTGGATCTATTCGGCGGTTCACCTTTTCACGTCGACAGCCGAGAAGGGCGTCACGCTCGAAGAGATCGCCGCGCGCTTCGGCCAGCCCCGCGCCCGGGCCGCGGAGATCACCTCCTTTTTGACTCAGGCCGGCCTCTGCGCCGAAACGCTCGGTCGATATTCGATGGGCACGCAGAGCACGTTCGTCGAACAAGGCTCGCCGCACCTGCTGCGCCACCACGCGAACTGGCGGGTCAAAGCGATTCAGAAAAGCGAGTCGATCAGCGAGAACGAGATGATGTACACAGGCCAGGTGTCGCTTTCCGCAAAAGACTTCGAAGTGGTGCGCGAGCAGCTTGCCGAGCTTCTTAAAGACGTCATGAGAAGGGTCAAAGAGTCGCCAGCCGAGAACGTGGCCTGTCTAAACCTCGACTGGTTCTGGGTCGAAAAATAGCGCAGCGAAGTTTAGCGCCTCGCCGCAGACCTTGTTTCCCGCGAATCGGGCGACTAAACCATCTTGAATGGAGGCGCTCATGAAACCCACTATTTCGGCACTCGTCACGGTTTTGCTCTTCGCGAGCGGTGTTTATGCCGCCAATTCAGGATCGAGCCGCGAGTCCACGTTTGCCCGTGAGAAACTATCGCTTCAGGCCAACGGCGTCGTCGTGGCCTGTAAAGATTCCGGCAAAACCTGCGGCAGCTTTTCGAATCCTCCGGTGAGAAGAGAGATCGTCTTAGCCGAAATCGAGACCGGCCTACATGGCGAAATCTCCTTTGAGATCTTCGATTTCACCCGAATCTACAAAAGTACGATCACCGTCGCTGTGACCAAGACGAAGTCACCGTTTGATGGCGCGGTTTACTACGGTGTTCGCGTCTTCACGAAAGACACGAGCGGAAACCTGAAATCAGCGTATCAAGTCTACAAACTCAAAAGCCTTGCGGAGATGAACACCGTTTCGGTGGTCAGCGCCCCGATTTTCACGAATGCCGCGGGCGAAGAGTATTATCCGATGATCGTCATTGGCCCCTAGTCTTCGCCGCATGTTTGACCGCCGTCGGCAGATGAGCATTCCCGATCTTCAGCCCACCTTGCAGGGAAATCTTCTATGGCTTCGTCCTTTGCGGGACGAAGATTTCAATTCGCTTTTTGCTGTCGCTTCTGATCCTTTGATTTGGGAATTACATCCCGAAAAAAACCGGTTCCAACGGCACGTGTTTGAGAAGTTTTTTCGGGCCGCAATCGAGTCGCGAGGAGCTCTGGCGGCCGTTGATACCCAAACGAGCCAGATCATCGGCACCTCCCGATTCAATGCGTTCGACCAAGCGCAGAGGACCGTCGAGGTGGGTTACACTTTTCTTGCGCGGCGGTGTTGGGGGCGGGGCTACAATAGAGAGATGAAAGCGTTGATGCTCGATCACGCCTTCAAGTTCGTGGACCAGGTCCTCTTCTATATCGGCGAAAACAACCACCGCTCGCGAAGAGCCGTCGAGAAAATCGGGGCTCAACAACTCGAAAAAGTGAAGCGTCGCCCGCAGGAAGGGGCTGAGTATTTCGCCGTCGTTTACGGCATCAACAAGGTGGAGTATCTAAATCGGAGCCTCATCGGCGGCCCTGAAAAACGTGAGATCAAAATAGTGGAGTAT
>DASUEL010000138.1:0-4143 GCA_036275095.1 Bdellovibrionales bacterium | reverse complement strand
GGACTCGTCAAAGAAGCCATCGAGGCGCAACCCGAGTCGACACAAATGACCCGCAACGCTCTATTGGCGGCTTGCACGAATTATCTCGGCAGCCTCGAATTCATCAAGCAATAAGGGGGCGACATGAAAAACGAAAAGACCAACAAAAAAGTCCTCCTTCATGACAACCACCCGAAGCCGGTTACCCGCCGCGATTTCCTCGCGGCCGGCTTCACCAGTCTTGCCGCCTATACGATCCTTCCGTCGCTGGTGTCGATGCTTCCGCATCGCGCGCTGGCACAGGCGATGAACTGCGGTAGCGACGACAACAATAATCTGATCCCGTTTCTCGTGTTCGACATGGCCGGCGGCGGCGGATTGCCCGCGAACTTTCTCGTGGGCAAGCAGGGCGGTCCCGAGGACTATCTTGCCTCCTATGACCTGCTGGGCTGGGATCCGAAGACGAGCGGAATCGACAAACGTTTCGGTCTTCCGATGGCGCCGGCGTCGATCGGCAAAGTCCTCGAGGGCATGCTCCAGGCCATGAGCGCCGAAGCACAGGCCAAACTTCGCATGGCGAGCATCTGCCATCAGAGCCAAGACGACTCCTCACGCAACACGACCTCGGCCATCATGGAGGTCGCGCGCGCGGGCCTGCAAGGTAAGATGATCAAGAACGGCTTAGGTCTCGTCAATTCGGCGTCGGGCCACAACACGATTGTTCCGACTCCGGTTCCGACATTGAAGCCTCTCTCGGTCGGAAGCGTGAACGACGTCATTGCCTCGACGGGCTATGAAATGCTCCAGCAGGAGCTGCCCATGCAGTCGCTCCTCGCGCTCGCGAAAGCGAATTTGAATCTCAGCCGGCACCAGATCAAGAGCCTCGAAGCCATGCCGAACGGTCAGCAGCTGAAAGTTCTCGCCGAGTGCGGCTACATGAAGAACGTCGACCTCATCGCCGGCGGCGCCGACGTCGACCCGCGGCGCGTGGCCGCGTTCCAAAATCTGTACAATATCAACGCGAACTCGCAACCCAACGCGCTCGAGGTACGCTCGGCGACGGTTGTGCTGAACGCGTTGAACAAAACCGCCGGTCCCGGCTCGCTCACGATCGGCGGCTGTGACTATCACGATGGCACTCAAACCACCGGCGACCAAAAAGACCTCGAGACCGGGCAGCAGATCGGCCGCGCGGTTGAGGCCGCGCACCGGCTCCAGAAACCGCTCATGTTCCAGGTCGTCACCGATGGCGGCGTCTACGCGGTCAAAGGCACGCGCCGCTGGCAGGGCGACGCCGGCGACAAGAGCATGACGATCATCGGGTACTACAACCCGAAGGGCGCGCCCAATCTGATCAAGACCCAAATCGGCCATTACACCGACGGACAAGGCGCCGAGCGCGACACGTTCGTGGGTAAGAATACCTCGATCGTCGCGTACGCCGTGTTCGCGAACTACCTGAACGCGTGCGGCAAGCTCGGCGAGTTCGAGAAGTATGTCTCCAACAGCGAATTTCCGAGGGACAAAATCAATGACGTACTCGTTTTCGGTTGAGAAGCTGCTGTTCGTAACTGTCACCGCCATCCTCGTCTCGGCGTTCGCGCCGAGCGGAGAGGCGAACGCGCCCGCGAGTCCGACGCGCCATGAGCTCGTTCGCGCGCGCCTTCGCATGGCCGACAATCCGGCCGGCGTGGAGGCGTTCAGCAAGACGGCCCATGTGTTTTTGAAACGGCAGTGTTCGTTTTGCCACGGCGACACTCAGGCTCCGCTGTTCGCGCTCGACGACGTGAGCAAATCGTACGCGGCGGCGCTTCCGCTCGTGAACTTCAATGATATTCCGAAGTCGAAGCTCGTCGTGCGCGCGATGAACGGCCACTGCGGCCTCGATTTTTGCGAGACCGATGGCAAGGAGATCATCGCCGCCATCCAGGAGTGGGCGAAGAGCGAGAATATCGAGGCCCGTGTTCGCACCAAAGAGATCCCGATGCCTCAGCTGAGCCTGACGCAGTACACGGCGATCCAGTGGGATTTGAACGAGCTCGAACCCAAGCAAGCCGGTCTCGAGGACGCGAAAATCCAGGTTGAGGCCCTCGCGTTTTCCGAGGATTCGATTTTGTTCCGCCGCCCGCGCATCATCGCCGGCCGAAACTCCATTTACGTCAAAGACCTGGTCATTGAGCTCAACGGCGAGCCGATTCAAAAGGGCAAATATAAGGGCGTCGAGAAGATCGTTACGCCGGGTGCGCCGCCGCCGGTGCTCTCGGTCGATAAAATTATCATTCCCGCACAAGCGAACCTGACCATACGGCTGAGCTTGGGGCAGCTGGGCGTGTCGCAGGCGCTCGCCGCGTGCAACAACGTCGAAATGTTTCAGACCAAGGTTTATCCGGTCATGGCCGATCGCGAGTGCTTTTTCTGCCACGGCGGGGGGCCCAAGAATTACGCTGGTGAAGCGATGGCGCGGAGAATGTACGACATGGGTGGAACGATTCAGCAGCTTTGCGTGGCCTCCATGCAGCGCGCGCAGCCGTCGACGCCGCTGAAGTCACCGATCGTGTGGTACGCGCTCGGAAACGAGGCGGGGCACCCCCGGATGATTCCGTACGTCGACGACATTCAGCCCGAGTGGATTGATTGGATCAAATCCATCGTTTGGAAAAAATAATCTTTAAAGGAGTAAAGATATGAAAGCACTGATCGCAGCCGTATTAATCTCTCTGTGCAGTCTCGCGGCACCGGCGCACGAGCCCGCGCAGCCGACTCTGAAGCAGCTCATGGAGAACATGGACAAGACGTACAAAGCGCTCGTCCGGCAGATCAACAAGCCTGAGATGAACGCGAGCTCCATCGACATGTTCCGCGCTTTCGAAAACGACGCATACGCGGGCATTCCGATGCTGCCGGCAAGCCTCACTGAACTAACCGACGTCGAGAAGCGCAAAAAACAAATCGTTTACCATCGTCTGATGACCCAGCTCTTCAACATGTGTCTCGAGGGCGAAGAAGCGTTGCTCAACAACAACAACGCGGCCGCGAAGTCGGTCTTGTCGAAAATGGCCGAGCTCAAGTTTCAGGGACATCAGATTTTCAAGCCTTAACCCGCTCGCGGGCTTTTTTCTTCGTTGGCTTCGAACTTTACCGCCGGTGAGATTCAGCCGACGTACCGCGCGAGATGCCCGCGGTAAAGATCGAAACCAACAAAACAGCTCCGGGGCCCGATTCGCGGCCCCGTTTCATTCAACTCTACGCCGCCGCGGGAGCAGCCGCTCCGCCACAGCGGCCCGCGCCGCCTCCGCCCCGCCGGCGCAAGTTACGAAGGTTGAGATTCGGCACGAATTTCATCACGCGATCGTAGAAGGGCACGGGTCGCGGACGCGGAACATACGACGCCGGGTTCTTCAGAATCGCGAGCAACTTTTCGAGCGCGATCGTCGCTTTGTTCATGACCGTCAAGCCTTGCACGGCGCCGAACGAGGTCCACGCCGTGAAATAAACGAGTGACGAGAAGAATAAAGTGTTGTCACCGCGCGCGTTCGCGAATGACCAGAGGTCGACGACCGGAAACGCGAGGCCTGCCAGGCCGATGCCGACCGAGGCAATGGCCGCGCCGATCTCACCCTGGCGCTTGTAGCGCTGAATGGCGAGGGCGTTGGCTGCGACTTTATCGGACCAGTATTTGAGGATCGCCTCGCCGGTATTATTGGAATTATCCATTTTGGAGACGATTTCGCCCACGAGGCGCTCCATCTCCCACGCGATTTTCGGGGTAACGGCATCGCGGCGCACGGCTTCGAGCGGGCGCCAGTAGCGGCCGGCCACCGCGCCGCCGCCAGGAACGAAAATGTCCCGGAGATTATTGCCCATCGTAACAAACGCGAGCTTCACATATTCTTTGACGTTACCCGAGAACGGCTTGCCGTTCATTCTGCGCGCCATTTCGACTTCGGCTTTACTCATATCTCCGTTGTAGGAGCCCATGGCAATGTTGCCGAGGGTGATCGCGAGCTTCTTCACGTATTCGAATTTTTTCTCTTCGGGAATCGACGAGTCTCTGATGATCACCGCGAGCAGGCCGATGCCGGCCTCGAAACGCGCGAACACTTCTTTGTAGATACGCTCGGTAAACTGCGAGGTGGCGTTTTCGGCGTCGTGCAGGCTGTCGAG
>DASUEL010000137.1:0-2257 GCA_036275095.1 Bdellovibrionales bacterium | reverse complement strand
GGGCTAAGCGAGTGCTAAATCGGTTTCGACCTGGAGCTGGAATTGCACAACCCGGTCCGTACCCGTCCATATATTGTAGGAGCAATTATGCGAAATCCGGTGCTTTCGAAATTGGCCGTACTCTTCACGCTCACCGCGTTCGCACTCTCTCTTTCAGCCCAAGAGCAACCGAAAGGACGGCGGGCCTCCGACGAGCCCGAGCTCACCTCGAAGCCGGTCGAGATTCCCGAATCCGAAAAGGTCGACCGGAAATCCGTCAGCATTGAAGAAGCGATTCGCGCCCACGTCACCAGTATTCCGTTCGAATCGGGCGACCCGAGAACAGTCGGCAACCAAGACGTTTTCGAATACGAGATGGCCAGGCTAAAAGAGTGGAGCGAAGGCACGGGCGATTATGAAAAGTGGAAAGGCGCGAAAGGGCGAGGCGTTCTGTTCGTTCGCTACGGCTTCAATGAGGAGGCCGCCGAAAAAGTTCTGGCGGCGTCGAAACAGCTCGACCGTACCGTCATTTTGACTGAAGCCGACAATGCCATGGTCGGTACCTTTAAAGAAGGCGAAGCTTACAACTTCGACTTCGAAAATGCGAAATGGAAGAACACCAGCCAGGCACGCGGTATCAAAATGCTGCTCGATTCGGGCTTCATCCATGCAACTCCCAAAAGCCCCCGGCACGCGGACCGCATGATCGTGATGGACCCGCTGAACAACTCAAACGACAAAGAGCGCGACGCGCTCATGCACTTGAAGCAGCTGATCTTCTTCGTCGAAGGGCCCAAGGGCCAAATTGAAATCGTCGATTTCTTTACAGGTACCGCGAACGGTAACGAGGGCAATCGCATTAATCGCGGCCTTCGTTTCGCGTCTCCCGAGCTCGGCCTGCACGCCTACCAACACGCGCTTGCAGTCATCGAAACTTTTTTGAAGGGTGGTCTCATTCACGAAATTCCGCCTTCAAAGCCCATCGAAATTCAGTTCGCCGACGGCCGTATCCGGCACGGCTACACCGACGGAAAATACGACTGGAACATGGAGCTCGCGGAGGACTTCCGGCGCGTCGAGCGCGGAGAGCTCAAGCTCGAACAGGCACTGCTAAGCGAGTTCGTCTTTACAAACGGCAAGGTTCGGGCCGCAATGATTGCCGCGTTAAAGGCAGATATTGTGCGGGCGAAAGCCGAAGGGCGCGAGCCGATGAAAGTTATCCTGGCGATTGAGGGCAAATTTGCCGAGATGCGCGCCGCGAACTTAGCATCGACGCTCGTCGGAATTCCCAACATCATGGGCGGTTTCAACCCCGGTCAGCCCGGCACCTTTTATACCTTTCAGGCTCCCAGCGAGGTCGCGAAGCATATCACCGTTTACGTGCATCAGCGCCCGGTTCCGGGGCGAAAGATCACGAACCCGAACGGAATTCCCGACTTCCTTCATTTACTCCATGACAAGACGGCGGTCTTGGTCACCGCGACCGGCGCCATCATTCACTCTGGAAGCTTCAACTTAAGCGGTAACTACCATAGCGCCGAGGACCGCATCATCATCGAAGCCCTCCGCCAAAGCTGGATCGCGAAGGGATTCATCAGCAGCATTCGGGAGATGATCAAAGACCCCAAACACTTCTTGCGCGGAGAAAAGGGCTTTCTGCGCATGTCGCTCGCGAACATGCTCGGCCACACCTGGTTTGAAATCTCCTACGACCCGGCCGATAGGTCGAAGAGCCAGCTCGACCTCCTGATGGATCTGCTTGGCGCGAACGACTGGCGTTATGAGCGCGAGCAAAAGCCGCTCATGTTCGACCTCAAGAAAGCGAAAGAACTGCTCTTGACGATCGCGAACAGCGAAACCGATATCGCCGAGGAGCACCGGCCCGACAAAAAGACGATCGAGAAACGGGTGAACAGTCTCATCGAATTCATCGAATACTATGAGGCCGTGCCCGAGACCGAAAAGCTCTTCAAGCATTTATCGGTCGAGAAGCTCGTCATGGCGGCGGAGCTCGTCAGCAACCCGCAAGACCCCCCGCACTTACGGCGAACGGCGGTTGAATCCATCTTCTGGGCTCCGGCGGACAAGATCTCAAAGGAGCAGCTCGAAAAACTGATGACGGGCGCCTGGGGCAAGCTGGGCTACGAGGACACGCTGCCCCCGGAGCGCCGCCGGAGCGAATCCGAGTCCAAGCCGGGCAAAGAAGCGAGCGAGCAGAAGACAGATGTCAAAGAGACAAAGGAGTCCGAGACCAAAAAGCCCGCGGCGAAACGCACCC
>DASUEL010000136.1:0-6082 GCA_036275095.1 Bdellovibrionales bacterium | reverse complement strand
GCGCCTCGAGCGCCAAAATTTGCATTCAACAGAACCGAGATTAAGCGCAATGGCAGGCGAAATTTTGAGAGCCAAAAAATAAGAACAAAAAATCAAAAAACCACCCAAAACCATGTCAAAAGAATTTTCCAAAAAAAATTTGAAACACCATTAGTCCGCATTTCTGAAACTCTTCAAACCCAACCCTTCCATCCCTCCAGCTACATCACCCCCGCACTCGCCCCAAACCCCCTCACCCTCGCCAAAAAAACCGCCACCCAACTCACATCCCATCACCCAAGCCACCGCAGTCGCCCGGCCTTCGCACCGCCGACCCCCGCACTCGCCACCAACGCCACACGCACCACCAACCCCACACGCGCCACCCCTCAAGCCCCCGCCGCGCATTCCGATAACGAGACATGCCGAGCCAGCCGATCCTCACGAAATCCAAACTTATGTCGGGCGTTCAGTGCGACAAGAACCTTTATCTTCTGGTTCACAAGCCCAAGCTGGCCCGGCCCGTGACGCCGAGTGAACAGGCACGTTTCGACGAAGGTCACGTGGTCGGTTCAGAAGCACAAAAGCGCTACCCGAACGGCGTGCTCATCGAAGCCAA
This sequence comes from Bdellovibrionales bacterium, assembly GCA_036275095.1. GTDB lineage: Bacteria > Bdellovibrionota > Bdellovibrionia > Bdellovibrionales > DASUEL01 > DASUEL01. The sequence goes on along the minus strand of DASUEL010000136.1, from coordinate 5,484 downwards.
ACCTTGGGACTATACGGGATCGGTTCAAAAAACTGAGCGCGCGCTCACGAGCGGCGCCCACACCCTCTACGAGGCTTCGTTCTTGCACGAAGGGTTCTACGCCCGTGTCGACATTCTCAATCGCGATGAGGGCGCCAAACAGTGGGACCTCATCGAGGTCAAGTCGTCGACCTCCCTCAAAGATGAACACGTCTATGATACCGCGATTCAAGCGTGGATTGCCCGCGGCGCCGGGCTCAAGATCCGCTCGTACACCGTCATGCACATCAACAATCAGTGCGTCTATCCCGACCTGTCGAATTTGTTCACGCGGGTCGACATCACGGATCGCGTGCTGGCTCTGCAAGACGAGATCGAGGAGCGCATACTCGCACTCCGCGAAACCGTCAGCGGCAAAGACGAGCCCGAGACCAAGATCGGCCCCCACTGCGATGACCCTTACGAATGCCGCTACAAGCATTTGTGCTGGAAAGACGTCCCGTCACCCAGCGTATTCGACTTGCCCTCGATCGGACCGAAAAGCTGGGAGCTCTATGAAGATGGGATCGTCACGCTCGACGATCCGAGGCTTCCCATGCTCGAAGGGGCGCAAAAAAGAATGATCGAGGCTTTTCGGACCGGCCGCCGACTCGTTGACACGAAAGCGATCGCCGCAGAAATAGGCGCGTGGCAGTTCCCTCTTTACTTTCTCGATTTCGAAACGATCGGCTTCGCCGTACCGCGCTTCGACGGCACGCGCCCTTATCAACAGGTCCCATTTCAATTCAGCCTGCATGCGATCGCCAGCCGGGACGCCGAACCCCGGCACACCGAATTCTTGCATACCGACTCAACTGACCCGCGCCGGGCCGTGGCTGAGGCGCTCGTGCGCGCGTTCGGCGCGAAAGGCCACATCGTCGCCTACAACAAGTCGTTCGAGGGCAAAGTCATCGAGGCACTTGCCGGCCAGTTCGCCGATCTCGCCGCCAAACTCCGCGCCATCGCGGCTCGCTTGGTCGATCCGCTTCCGATTTTTCGCAATTACGTCTACGACAACGGTTTCATGGGCAGCTTCAGCATCAAGACCGTCGCTCCGAGCATTTTGGGCGATCAGCTCGATTACTCAAAGCTTCTCGTGCAAGACGGAGAAATGGCGCAACACGCGTTCCTCGAACTGGCGTTTTCGGGAGGCTCCGATTCAAGACGCGCGGAGCTGATCGATGGCCTGAAAACGTATTGCAGACAAGACACGCTCGCCACAGTTTTGCTCGTGCAGTGGCTTTTCAGTGAAGCCGGTTTGTAATCCGCATTCGATGTAAGTGCCGCAGACTTTCGTAACGCGAAGCCTCTTCGCGCGCTACTTCTTGAAACGCCTATGTGTTGATCTAAAATACCTACGCTCCATCTTTGAAGTGAGGATCAACCAGTGGCAGCTGCGATTTTAATTTTGTTGTTCACCGTAAATGCGAGAGCCGTGACCATCGACGAAGCCTTCAAGTCCGCGCTTTCCAAAAACGAGTCCGTCGGTCAAAGCCGTGAACAGGTCGTGCAAGCCGAAGAGCGGCTCGACCAGGCGCGCGGCGCAATCTTGCCCTCGCTTTCATTGAACGCGACTCATCTGATTCAGCCGAAACCGTCGGATCCGATCGCAGCGCAGTTCTTTCCGGAGACGCAAACGACGGTGAACGTCAGCGCGACTCAGCCGCTCTTTCGGGGCTTTCGCGAATTTGCGGCCCTTCGCCAGCGCGAAAACATGGTGGGCGCTGAAAAACAAACTCGCGCGGGAGCCTTGGTTTCGCTCTACGAACGGGTCGCCGCCGCCCACGTCGACGTGCTGGCCCTCGAGCAAGACCTCAAAAATCTGGAGGAGCAGCGAACGATCACCGGTCAGCGGGTAAAAGACCTGCAGGCGCGCACGCGCCGGGGTGAATCGAGCGCCACCGAGGCGCTGACGGCGCAATCGACTGAGGCGGCGGTCGAAGCCGAGATCAAAATGGTCGAAGCGCGCTTGAAATCGGCTCGCGAGCATTTTAGCTATCTCACGGGTCTTCCCGTCGATGCGAGGCTCACCGACGTCGAGCCCAAGCGGACCCAGGCCAAAAAAATCGACGAGTATCTCGCGCGAGTCGATGAGCGGCCCGACGTGAAGGCCGCCAAAGAGCGCGTCAGCGCGGCCGAAGAAGAGGTCTCGATTGCGCGAGGCGGGCACTGGCCCTCGCTCGATGTCGTCGGAAACTATTATCTTAAGCGCCCCGAAGGGTTTCTCAGCGATCTCAAATGGGATGTTCAGTTTCGTTTCACGCTCCCGCTCTTCGAGGGGGGCACGCGCGTCTCACAAACTCAGGAGGCATCGTCTCGCAATCGCGAGGCCGAGCTCGAGCTGAGCCGCCTGCGCCGGCAGGCCGCCGCCGACATTCGCTCGCTTTACGAAAGCCACCACGCTCGGGTCGGGCAGCTCGAGGCGCTAAAGCGATCGGCAGAGCTGGCCGAAAAAAACTACCAAACTCTTCAACGTGATTTTCGCCGCGGGCTCGCCCGCAGCATCGACGTGCAGCTTGGCCTCACCGAGTACCGCGTGATGCGTAGAACTTACGATTCAGCCCGGTATCAGGCACGTCTAGACGTGATCCGCCTCGAGTCAGCCGCCGCCATTCTGCCCAACGCGATTGCAAAGGAACTCTGAAATGACCCTATCTGATTTGTCGATTCGCAGGCCCGTATTCGCCTGGATGCTCATGTTCGGCCTCATCGTGTTCGGCGCGATCAGCTTCACCCGCATGGGCGTGAGCGAAATGCCCGACGTCGAGTTTCCGATCATCGCGCTGACCGCGCGCTATGAGGGCGCGGCGCCCGAAGTCATCGAGGCCGACGTCGTCGACCCCCTCGAAGACGTGCTCGTGAGCATTCAAGGCGTAAAAAACATTACGTCGAAATCGCGCGTCGGCGTGGCCGAGATCACGCTCGAGTTCGATCTCGACCGCAGCATCGACGCCGCCTTTCAGGACGTACAAGCCAAGATTACACAGGTGCAAGACTTCCTCCCGAGCGGGATGGAGCCGATCTCGATCATGAAAATCGCGATCGCCGAGTTCCCCATCATGTGGATCTCGGTGACCAGCACGAAAATGTCCCTTCAAGATCTCATGATCTTCGTGAAGAACGACGTGCGGGACCAGATCACAACCGTTCCCGGCGTCGGCAACCTTTGGATGCCCGGCTATCTCGAGCCCAACTTGCGGGTCTGGGTCGACAACGACGCCTTGAGGCGCTACGCGCTTTCGGTTTCGGACGTCGTGAATGCGATTCGCACCGAGCACAATGAGCCGCCGTCGGGGCGCGCCGAGTACAATCAAAAAGAGTACAGCTTAAGAACGCTCGGTGAGGAGAAGTCGGTCAGCGGCTTCAAAGACATTCTGATCAACTCCCGCGGCGGAGCTCCGAACTTCAGCCCCGTGCCGATCGGAAACGTCGCGCGGATCGAAGAGGGAACGGTCGACGTTTTGCAGTTCGCGCGCACCAACGGCAACCCGGCGGTCGGTCTCGGCGTCGTGAAGATGCGCGGCGCGAATGCGGTGTCGGTCGCCAAGGCCGTCAAAGCTAAGATCGCGAAGATCCAAGGCTCCATGCCCGAGGGCACGAACATCGTCGTCAACTTCGACGGCACTCAGTTCGTCGAAGAGTCAATCGCCGAGCTTTTGCTGACGCTGTTTTTGGCGGCTCTTCTAACGTCGTTCGTCTGCTGGCTATTCATGGGCTCGTGGTCCTCGACTGTCAACGTTTTGATGGCGATTCCGACCTCGGTGCTCGGCGCGTTCATAATTTTGTATTTCGCCGGCTTCACGCTCAACATCTTCACGCTCTTGGGCTTGAGCCTCGCGATCGGTATCGTCGTCGACGACGCCATCATGGTCCTCGAAAACATTATCCGCCACCGCGAGATGGGAAAGCCCCGGCGCGATGCCGCGCTGGTCGGTGCCCGCGAGATTACGTTTGCCGCCATGGCCGCATCGGTCTCTCTCGTGGCAATCTTTCTGCCGATTGCGTTCATGGAAGGCATCATCGGCCGCTTTCTGTACCAGTTCGGCGTCACGCTCAGCGCCGCCGTCATGATCTCGCTGCTCGAAGCACTGACGCTCACGCCGATGCGCGCGTCGCAATTCGCCGGCAGCCTCGAGCGACGAACCCGCTTCGGCCGGGCGTTCGAAGCCGGCTTCGAGCGCGTCCGGGCGGCTTATACCCGCACGCTCACGGCGTCGTTGAACCACCGCTGGAAGGTCGTCGCGGGCTCGCTCGTGTTTTTCGTCTTGTCGTTCGGCACCGTGGCGCTCTTGAAGGGCGAGTTTCAACCGCCCCAAGATCAAGGCATGCTGATGATTCAAATGACCAACCCGCCGGGCTCGGCCATCACGCTGACCGACGCGCGCGCCAAGGAAGTCGAGAAATATCTGGCGAGCCGTACCGAGGTGAAGTCGTATTTCGTCGCGGCGGGCGGATTCACAGGCGGTGAAACGAACGCGGCCATCGTGTTCATCGAGCTGCACCCGAAAGGCAAACGGGGGCTCGATCCGGCGACGGGCAAGGAGCTGAGCCAGCAAGAGATGATCGCCGTCGTTCGCGAGCACCTGAATAAGACGATGCCCGAGGCGAAGCCGCAAGTGCAGGATCCATCGACCCAAGGTTTCGGCGGCGGAAGCGGCTACCCCGTCGAGTTCACGATTCAGGGTCCCGATTGGGGCCAGCTCAGCGGGTACGCGAACAAAATCGTCGAGGAACTCAAAGCCAAAAAGATCATGACCGACGTGAACTCCGATCTCCTCACGGGCGCACCCGAGGTGCACATCATTCCGAACCGCAAACGCGCCTCCGAGCGCGGTGTCGACGTCACCTCGATCGGCCAAGTCATCAACGCCTCGATCGGCGGCGCTATTGCCGGCGGCTATGAAAAGGCCGGCCATCGCTACGACATCCGCGTGAAGCTCGCTGAAGACGGGCGCGCGCCACATGAGCGTGTGAAGGAGCTGTTCGTCCGCAACAACCGCGGTGAGCTGGTGCCATTGGCGTCGGTGGTCGACATTAAAGAGGCGACGGTCGCGTCGTCGATTTCGCGCAAGAACCGGGAGCGCGCAATCTCGATCTTCGGGAACGTCGGTGAGGGACTGAGCCAGCAGGAGAGCCTCACGAAGGCGGAGGAGATCTCGAAGAGCATTCTGGGCCCTGACTATGTGTTTCGCTTGAGCGGCTCAGCTGAAGAGATGATGAAGGCGTTCATGGGCCTGATCTTCGCGCTGGTGCTCGGCTTTGTCGTGGCGTACATGGTGCTCGCGTCGCAGTTCAACAGCTTCATCGATCCTTTTACCGTTTTCGTGGCATTGCCCTTCAGCTTTTCGGGCGCCTTTATCGCGCTTTTGATCGGCGGACAAACCATGAACCTGTTCAGCATGATCGGTTTGATTCTCTTGATGGGTATCGTTAAAAAGAATTCGATTCTCCTCGTGGATTTCACGA
>DASUEL010000135.1:0-2166 GCA_036275095.1 Bdellovibrionales bacterium | reverse complement strand
TGGAGCCGATCGAAAAAACCCTCGGCCAGGTCCAGCGCGAGATGAACGAGCTCGAGAAAAAACGCGCCGAGCAGTTCGGCCAGATCACCGAGCAGCTCAAGATCTTCTCGCAAAACAGCGAGATTCTGCACAAAGAGGCGCGCTCGCTGGCGCAGGCTTTGCGCCGGCCTGAAGTGCGCGGCAGCTGGGGCGAGCTTCAGCTTCGCCGGGTCGTCGAGCTAGCGGGCATGTCCGCCCACTGCGATTTTGAAGAACAAGTGAGCGTGCGCTCCGAAGACGGCTTGCTACGCCCCGACATGATCGTGCATCTCCCGAACAAGCGCGTGCTCGTCGTCGACGCGAAAGCGGTGATGGCGGCTTATCTCGATTACGTCGAGCAAGAAGACGGCGACTTGAAGCTCGCCGCGAAAGCGAAGCACGCGACGAACATTCGCACCCGGGTGCGCGAGCTTTCGCTCAAGGCGTATTGGGATCAGTTCGAGCAGGCGCCCGAGTTCGTGATTCTCTTCATTCCGAATGAGGCATTTTTGGAAGCCGCGTGCGAGGTCGATCGCGCGCTGATCGAAGATTCGCTCCAAGAAAAAATCATCATCGCGACCCCGACGACACTCGTCGCGCTCCTCAAGGCCGTGGCGTACGGCTGGCAGCAAAGCCAGATCGCCGAAAACGCGCAAAAAGTCATCGGCGCAGCCAAAGAGCTTTACGACCGGCTCATGCCGTGGCTCAAGCACCTCGACAATGTAGGCAGCCACCTCGACGAGGCCATGAAGTCGTACAACTCGGCGGTGGGCTCGCTCGATTCGCGCGTGCTGCCTTCGGCGCGCCGGCTGAAGGAGCTCGGCCTCGACCACGAGATGATCGAAACGCCCGAGACGGTGAGCACGTCCAAGCGCACCGTCAAATCGCTCGCCGAGGCCGGAGTGGCCGCGGTCACTGAGGCGCTGCCGGCGCCGAGCGAAACTGAATCCGTCTAAACAGCGCGCACTCCCGCGCCCGCGGGCGAGTGCTCGTGTTCTCAGCGCGCGCCTTTGGGCCGCTTGAAAATCATGAGAATGGCTTCGTTTTCGGCCTCGTCGTCGGGGCTTTCGTCACGGGTCATGCCCGCGAGCTCCCAGCCCTCCGCGCCCAGCGCGTTCAGCGTCTGCGAGAGCCGGGTCGTGTCGGCGTCGTGGCTCCAATGCGAAACTAAGGTACGGTACTCGAAAGTCGTCATGCGTTCCTCACATCACGTTGTTTTGGCGGCCGGGAGTATCGGCCGCGGTGTCGCTTGCGGGGCAGTTGAGCGAGCCCGAGAGCCGCTCGACGATCAAGTCGAGCGGCAAAAGCCCTTGCGCCAGAACGGCGTCGTGAAAGCAGCGCTCGCTGATGGGGGTCGCGATTTTTTCGCGCAGCTCGGACTTCGCTTTCAATAATTTTTTGAGGCCGTAATAGTACGAAGGCGCCTGCGCGGGCATATCGAACGTGTAGCGCTCGACCTCCAGCTCGGCCAATCGCTTAGAGATCCCGACTTCTTTGGTGAACGTGTTGATTACGTCGGCGGGCTTGATTTCGCCCAGCTGCAGCTGCGGGTCGAGGAACATCCGCGCGATTCTCCAAAGCCGCATCTGAAGTGATGCGAACTTGGCTTCGTCATTGAGGTAAGGGTACACGAGATCTTCGGCGTAAAGACCCCAGCCTTCGGCATTCACGCTGTTGAAGGCGTAACGCGCGCGAATGATCGAAACGCCGTTGTCGAGCATGGAACTGAACTGAAGATCGTGGCCCGGCCGGCCCTCGTGCGCGGTGAGGCTCATGGCGGCCGCTTCATACGAAAAGTCGTCGAACGGAAGCTTGCCGTCGCTCGCGATGGGTACCACGAACTCAGGGCGCTCGCCTTTGTTGTTCACGAGCGGCGGAATCGACAAATGAGGAACCGGGTGGGCCTTGCTCTCGGCTTCGCCGGCCAGGCGAATCTTGAGCGGCGCGGCCGGCAGGCTCACGAGGTTGTTTTCTTTTATGATCCGGTCGAGGCGCTTCGCGGAGTCGTAGTAGAGCGCTTCGACGGCTTTGGGATCGGTAATCTTTTTGGCCTTTAAGTGCGCGAGGACGTCCAGCGGGGTATCGCCTTGAAGCCCCGCCTTTTGCGCGATTTTTTTTGCGAGCTGCCGGTACTCCAGCATCACCGCC
>DASUEL010000134.1:0-3221 GCA_036275095.1 Bdellovibrionales bacterium | reverse complement strand
TGGTGAAAGAGACCGAGGCGAATCTCGTCATCGTCGACCATCAGTTGTCGGGCGTGCAGGCGCGCAACCTCGAGAAAGCCATCGGCTGCTCGGTGCTGGACCGCACGCAACTGATTTTGGATATCTTCGCCCAGCGCGCCCAAACCCACGAAGGTCAGCTGCAAGTGGAATTGGCGCAACTTCTCGACAATTATTCGCGCATGGTCGGCGCGTGGCAAGGCTCGCTCTCGCGGCAAGGCGGCGGTATCGGAACGAGGGGCCCCGGCGAAAAGGCGATCGAGGTCGACCGCCGCGTGATTCGTAAACGTATCGCGAAGATCCGCAAAGAGCTCGAAGACGTGCGCCAGAACCGCTCGCTTCACCGCTCGTATCGCCGGCGCAACCAGGTTCCGTCCTGCGCGCTGATCGGTTACACGAACTCGGGCAAGAGCACGCTTTTGAACGCGCTCACCAACGCGCAGGTCTACACCGAGAACAAACTTTTCGCGACGCTGGATCCGACGACGCGAAAGGTGTATTTGCCCGAGGGGCCGCCGGCGACTCTCACCGATACGGTGGGCTTCATTCGCAAGCTGCCGACGAAATTAATTGAGGCATTCAAAGCCACGCTCGAAGAAGCGGCCGAAGCCGAGGTGCTCCTGCACGTCGTCGACCTGTCGTCTCCCCAAATGGACGTGCAAATGAAAGTCGTCGACGACCTCATCCAAGAGTTTCAGTGGGACAAAAAGCCCATCATTCACGTCTTCAACAAGATCGATGCAGCCCCGCCCGGCAAGGCATTCAAGGTACAGGCGTTTCCCCGTGTTTTCGTTAGCGCCGTCACGGGCGAAGGCATTCCGCAGCTCAAGAGGCTCTTGGCCGACACGATCAAGTCGACGGTCGAAGAGGTTCAGCTCTTCTTTCCTAAAGCGGAGGAGTTCAAAATCTACGAGCTCGGCCGCGAAACGCACATCATGAAGCAGGAGCCGGCCTCGACCGGCACGGTCTGTTACGCGTATCTGACCCCCACTCTGATGACCAAGTGGCGGGAATACCTCGTCAAAACCCAAGTCCCCGACACCGACACCACCGAAGAGAGCAGCGGATAAGACGACTCTGACGTCTGGTGCCGATTTGTCGCGAGGATTGTGTAACAACTGTATTCTATGAGCATACATTATCTTCCCCGTTGCTTTGTGCGGGCACCCTCAGGCATGAGATAACGGAAGTCGGCGCCGTTGCGCCACTCATGGATAGGGGGAACAAATGAAACTCTTAGCTTTTCTATTCGCCATGCTCGCCCTGAATGCGTCGACCGCACTCGCGAGCGGCACCGTCTGCGCGGGCCCAGTGCTACATTATGTCGATGATTATCACGTGACCGGAATTCCGCCGCCGGAAGGTTTCATGTACCACGAGGAGTATCTGACCGCGAAAGGTAAGATGCTGGCGCACGTTCAGCACTTCCAGTCACAACCCAGCGTCGGAACATTCGAATACGGCGTCGTGAAAACGAACGAGAAGACTTTGGCGAGCCAAGGCAACCAGAGCGCCGGCTGGAGCGTGTACTCGGCCGTTCTTACGGTCATGAAGGGCAACGACCCGAACACCAAGATCACCGATCTGGTGGTCTGCAAAGACACCTGGGCGATCGTCCCCTGATTCAGGCCGCGCCCGCGACACCGCGGGCGCCGGCTCTCACTTGAGCGCGAAGGCGAGCGATGGCACGCTCGCCGGAATTTGCGTCATTTTTTCTTTCGGAACTCCCGAGATCTCCAAAATCGTTTTCGCAATCGAATCCGGGCGTAGATAAAACGCCTGTTTATTCGCGACTTCGTCGGCGCTTGCGGCCGGCGCCAAAGTCTCGTTTCGAATCGCGGCACCCACATGTATGGGCAGCTTTTGGGGGTCTTGGGAGCGCGCGCGCCCGACGAGCGTCGACGCACCGATCGTTTTTCCGGTTTCGAAACCGCGGCCGATCACGACGGCTGAGTTCGTGCGCGGGTTGTGATCTTTTCCGTCGGTGCCAACCAGGTTCGGCGTACGCGAAAATTCGGAGGTGACCATGACCGTCGTGCAATCGAGAAGGCTTCGGTCTCTGAACTCGGTCTCACTCAAGACCTTGAGAAGCCGGGCGACCGACTCAAAGGCGGCCTTTTGGGACTGTAAGTGCACGCCCTTGTGCTGGACGTGGCTGTCGAGATTCGCGCTGGCGAAGACCGAGGCCTGGTAGCTGAGGCCGAACTTGAAGGTCATCGCGATCGCCCTAGCGCTCGAATCCAAATCGTAGCCGTTCGAAGCGCCTTCAAGGCTCGCGGCGAAATTCTGGAGCTCCTGCTGATTTGCGACGAGCTCGTCTTGCGCGCGGCCTCGTTCGCCGCCCGCGCCAGAGAAATCAAACCCGTTCGAAATGAGATTACGGATATTCAACAGCTGAGAAATCGAGGTCACCGGGAGCCGGCGATTTCCGAGACGCGCGCCGTACGACGAAAGCACTCCAAAGGCCCCGCGGCGCAGACTGTGGCCGAGCTCGACCGCGATTTCAGCCTGGCTCGGATTCGACGAGCCCGAAGCCATGTAGTAGCCCGCGCTCGTGTGGCCCGTTTCACTCGGTGAAACGACGATGCCGTTGAACACGGTCATGCGCTTCGCGTACGGCGCGAGAGGCGCCGCCGCGGGCCCGAGATAAATACCGGTGCCGTCGGGACGCACGACCTCGCCATCGCTGTACTCGATGAACATATCGGACTCTGCCGGCCGGGTGCCCGCATAGCCGAAGCTGTTTCCCGTCCAGGGATCGAGTCCGAGCGTGACATCCGCGCCGCCTGGCATGGAGACGAAGATGAAAAATCGCGGCTCTCCGGCGAGCGGCTGCGCGAAGGCTTTCATCCACGGAAGAAACGGAGCGGCGGCCGGCACCGAATACGCTGTCATCGAAAGAATCGAAGATTTGAAAAACTCACGGCGATTCATTTAGATCCTCAGAAAATAGTCGTTTTGCACGATGATTTGAATGTAGACGAAGAGCAGCTCCCACGCGCCTTCGGCGGGCACGCCGACCGGGTACGTGGACGGAATCATCAGGGCACGAAAGCGCTTCATTCGGCCCGAATCTCGATGAAAGTCCTCGGCTTTGGAGAAGAGCTCCGCGACCCACTTTTGATAAGCCATGCCGTCGCTCTCACGGCCGTCGATTTTCATCATCTGACGAATCTTGCCTTCGCCGCCGATGAAATGCGCGA
>DASUEL010000133.1:0-2647 GCA_036275095.1 Bdellovibrionales bacterium | reverse complement strand
TGTATTGTTGGTTAAGCGATGAATATGACAGAACAAACTCCAAACGCAAAGCCTAAAATGCCGCTCTACACACAAATCCTCGTGGCGATGATTTTAGGCCTCGTGACGGGCTTGATCTTCGGCAAACAGGTCTCGTTTCTCGGCGAATTCGGCAAAATCATCATTCAGCTCATCAAAGTCATGGCCGCGCCCCTGCTGTTCTTCGCTATCGTCGACGCGTTCATGCGCACGCAAATGGAGCGAAAGCGGGGGCTTTGGCTCGCCTTTATTTGCACCATCAACACCACGCTCGCCGTCGTGATCGGCCTGGGCCTTTCGAACTGGCTCGAGCCCGGCAAACACATGGTCCGCCCCGAAACCGCCGTGACCGGAGGCACCGAGCTTCTCAAAGCCGAAAAAATCGACTTCGTGAAGGCCATCACCGGCTACATCCCGCAAAACATCGTTCAGCCTTTTCAGGAAAACTCGGTGCTGACGATCGTGCTGCTGGCCCTTCTCGCGGGCCTTGCGCTTCGAAAAATCAAAGACGATCGCGACTGGCAGCCGCAAGCCGAAACCATGGACCGCTTCGTTCAAGGCGCTTTTCGCGCGACCGAGATCATTTTGGCCTGGATCATCATGTTCATTCCGCTCGCGGTTTTCGGCGTCATCGCGAAAACGGTGGGCGAACAAGGCTTGGCGCCGCTGAAGGGCCTGGCTGTTTACGTCGGCGTCGCACTGCTCGGCCTCGCGATTCAAGTGTTCGTCGTCTACCAATTTTGGATTTTCGCCGTGGCCCGCGAATCGCTTCGCCGATTCTGGTCGGCCGCCCGGGATGCCATCGTGTACGCGCTGGGTGCGAGCAGCAGTCTCGCCACCCTCCCCGTAACGCTAAAGAGCATCGACAAGCTCGGTGTGTCGCACGCGTCGGCACGCATGGCGGCGTGCGTGGGTACGAACTTCAATAACGACGGGATTTTGCTTTACGAAGCGATGGCCGTGCTGTTCGTCGCACAGGTGCACGGAATCGAAATGTCGTACTCGCAACAGCTCGTCGCCGCGCTCTCTTGCGTGATCGCGGGTATCGGCATCGCGGGAGTGCCCGACGCGGGCCTCATTTCGCTTGCGCTGGTGCTCGCGACGGTCGGCCTACCCCTCGAAATTTTGCCGCTGCTCCTGACAGTGGACTGGATTCTCTCGCGTGCCCGCGCGACGACGAACGTCATCAGCGATATCGCGGTCGCGCGCCTGCTCGATCACTTCACGGGTCACGCGCCCACGCGCAGGCGCTGAAGAATCAATCGAAGATCGCTTTGAGCCGGTTTTCAGACGGGAACGACAGGCCATAGGCCACGAGCGTGACGGCGGCGAAGGGCCAATATGCGGCATCCGTCCCAGTCAAAAACGCGAGCAGAAAACCGGCAATCGAGATTTGGTCGAAAAACACCATTCGCAGAATCCAAGGTACGTGGATCGCCAAGTGATAGGGCTGATTCGACTTCTTACCGTTCGTATACAGAACCAAAGGCACCCAAAGCCCGAGGCCCGCGCACATCAGGGCCATCATTCCAAATGCCGCTTGGAACGCGATTGGGTCCTGGCCCGAACCGGGCGCTTCGGTGACCTCGAGCACGTATCCGAAGACGAAAACCGTGATCGCGAAAACGCCCCAGATGATTTTCATCGTCATGAGCTGAGACGGTTTAATGCCTTTGTTTGCGCCCGGATTCGCGTTCATTGATCCCCCATTCGTGTGATGCCCATGAATTGTGATTCAGAAGCGCTCCGTTGTCCATGGGCTGATCAGCCGGGAATGAGGGGTATGACGCGCTCCTGATGCGCCGGAGGAATCTTCCGGCGAAGAATCTCGCGAATCTCCTCGCGCGAATGACGGCGCGAAAAGTGAATGAGAACGATTTTCTCGTTCTTGAACTCGTCCAAATGAGGGATCACCTCATCGAGATGAATGTGTCCCCATTTGCGGGCCTCCGACACCGACTTTTTCTCGTTCAAGTAGGTCGTCTCGAAAAACAGCACCTTCGATTTCAAAACCCAGGGCCGGCTGCGGATGAACTCGATCTGCGTGTCGCCGGTAAACGAGATTAGCGGCTCTTCGATGAAATCGTGAATGGCCTCGCCCTTCTCGCGAAGCGCGACGATGGCGTCGCGTCCGAGCTCCCGGTACGCCGCTTTTAATTTTCGCACGCGGCGAAACACGGTATACCCGTATGACTGAACCCGGTGCACGGTCGGAAACACCCGGAAGAAATATTCGCCCTTAAGCGGGTAATCCTGATCTTCGCGGACGCCCACGAACTTGAACGGGTATTCATGTTCCTCGATCTTCATCCAAAGCTTCGTGATCTCGGTCATGGGCGTGACCAGCGATTCCGGCATATAGAAAACCGGCCCGGTCATGTGGTTCAGCGATTTTTGAGAGATGATGAACGGGATACCGGCCGCGTGATCCATATGGCCGTGCGTGATCAAAAAGTTGTTCACCGACATGAAGTATTTCGACGAGCCTTGAGCCACGTCGAATGAAAAATCGAGCTCCGGAAAAATGAGGCTGGTCCCATGCCCTGCGACCGAGCGGCCGATCAGGCGAAAGCCCGCGATCTCGTAGGTTTCCATACGCCCGTCAGGATAGGGTCGACTCCGGAGCTAA
>DASUEL010000132.1:0-7467 GCA_036275095.1 Bdellovibrionales bacterium | reverse complement strand
GAAGAGCTCGCTCGCCTCATGCGGGCCGGGCTCGCTTTCAGGGTGGTACTGCACGCTGAAACACTTCTTTGAAGCGCACTCGATGCCTTCGACGGTGTTGTCGTTCAGGTTCACGTGCGTGACCCTCACGCCTTGAGGAAGGCTCTCGCGGCTCACGGCATAGCCGTGGTTGTGGCTGGTCACGCAAATTTTGTTGAGCAAGAGATCATGCACCGGATGATTTCCGCCGCGGTGGCCGAACTTGAGCTTGTACGTTTTCGCGCCGAGCGCGAGCGCCAGCACCTGATGGCCCATGCAGATGCCGAAGATCGGCTTCCACCCGAGCAGCTCGCGCACGGTCTGCGTGCCCTGCTTGACTTGCGCCGGATCACCGGGCCCGTTCGAAAGCAGAATGCCATCGGGATTGTACTCGCGAATGGCGTCGGGCCGCGTGGTGCTCGGAAACACCCGGATCTCGGCGGCCTGTGGCAACAGGCTGTTGATGATGTTCGTCTTGGCGCCGAAGTCGATCAGCGCGAGCCTGGGGCCGTTTCTCTTAGCGCCTTGAAGATCAAATGATTTTTCGGTCGAAACAAGCGCCGTCCAGTCGGAGGCGAGCGATTCTTTTTGCGCGAGATAAGTCGCGGCCCGGGCGCGCGCTTCGGCCTCGTCTTTCGCCTGAACGAGCCCGGCCCACGGCGTGCCCTGCCGCCGAAGGCGCAGCACGAGGCTACGCGTGTCGACCTCGGACAAAACCGGAACGCCGTTCGACACGAGCTTTTCGAGCCACGCGCCGCCAGTGCCGCGCTGATGGATCTCGAGGCATACGAAACCGCGAAGCCAGATTTTTTTCGACTCCCAGTCGTCGATGCGGCTACCGTAATTGCCCTGCATGGGGGCGGTCATGACCATGATCTGTGAATAGTATGAAGGATCGGTTGCGATCTCTTCGTAGCCGCAATGGGAGGTGTTGAACACGACTTCGCCCGAGGAGGCTTGTCCTCCGTGCCAGCGGCCCGCGTACACTTCTCCCGTCTCAAGTACTAAATATCCGTTCATCGATTTTGTTCCCGATCGTATACGAGGCGCCCGCCTACGAATGTTTTCGCGACCTGCCCTTGCAGCTGCCACCCATTAAAGGGACAGTTGCGGCTTTTCGATTGAAACCTCTCGGGGTTCACGGTCCAAGTCGTTTTCAGATCGAGGGCCGCGAAGTCGGCCAAGAGCCCTTCGCGCAGGCGTCCGCGATCTTTGAATCTCATGATGTCGGCTGGGCCTGAGGTCATCGCCTCAATCAACCGAGCATACTTGAGCTCCCCATTCAAAACAAGTTTCATGCACGAGGACCATGCGGTTTCGAGGCCGATCACGCCGTTCGCCGCCTGGGAGAACTCGACACCCTTTTCACGAACGCTGTGTGGCGCGTGATCCGTCGCGATACATTCGATGATGCCGTCGTTCAAGGCCTGGACCAGCGCTTTGCGGTCCTCTTCGGTTCGGAGCGGCGGCGCCATTTTGAAGTTCGTGTGCAGGTCCTTAACGTCGTCTTCGGTCAAGAGGAGATGATGAGGCGTGACCTCGCCGGTGCAGCGGATACCGTCACGCTTGCCCTCGCGCAGCGCCTTTACGGCGTGGCGGCTAGAAAGATGCGCGAGATGGATGTGCCCGCCGGTCAGCCGCGCGAGCTCGAGATCGCGATAGACGATCACGTCTTCGCTGGCGTGCGGAATGCCGGTCAAGCCCATGTCGAAGCTGATACGGCCTTCGTTCATCACGCCGCGCATGGCGAGCCTGCAGTCTTCGCAATGCTCAATGAACGGGACATTATAGTCTTTGAGATATTCAAGCGTCTTGCGCGCGAGATATGAGTCGGTAACGCAGCGGCCGTCGTCACTGAAAGCGACGCAGCCGGCGCCGATCATCGCGCCGAACTCGACCATTTCTTTGCTTTCGAGGTTTTTTGAAACGGCTCCGATCGGATGGTAACGAATCACCGATTTCTCGCGTGCGCGATTGGTGATGAACTTAGCGACGAATACCGAATCGTTGACGGGGTTCGTGTTGGCCATTCCGCAGACCGTGGTAAAACCGCCCGCGGCGCCCGCTTTGGAGCCGCTCTCGATGGTTTCTTTGTGTTCGTCGCCCGGCTCGCGAAAATGAACGTGAATGTCAATGAAGCCGGGCACGAGCTGCAGACCGCCGAGATCGATGATTTCGTCGGCCTCGCGCCCGGCCGAGCCCTTAGAGATTTTCTCGATACGGCCGTCGACGACGAAGATCTCGCCCAGGCCGTCGAGGCCAGAGGCCGGGTCGTACAAGTGTGCATTCTTGAAAAGCTGCTTCAAACTTCAACTCCCAAAATCGAGCTTAAGAGCGCCGCGCGAACGAAAACGCCGTTACGCACTTGCGTGAGAATACGGCAGCGCCGGTCTTCCATCGCGCTTGAAGTGATCTCGACGCCGCGGTTCACCGGGCCCGGATGCATGATGATGCCGTCGTCGCGAAAATAGCGGAGCTTGTCTGGCGTGAGCCCGAAGCGCGCATTGTACTCGCCCATCGATGGAATTTGAAACGACTCCATTCGCTCGGTCTGAATGCGAAGGAGCATGCAGACCGTGGACCATTCGAGTCCCTCTTCTAATTGTGTAAAGAGCTTGTAGCCTTTTTGCCCGAGGAGCTCCGGGCGCAAAGTCGAAGGGCCGCAAACGCCGATGGTGGCGCCGAGTTTCGTCAGCAAATTGAAATTCGAGCGCGCCACCCGGCTGTGCATGATGTCTCCGACGAGCAATACCCGCTCGCCTTCGATGCGGCCTCGCTCTTCAAGAATCGTGAACGCGTCGAGAAGCGCCTGCGTGGGATGCCCGCGCATGCCGTCGCCCGCGTTGATCACCGGAATTTTCACCCGCTGGGAGAGCTGCTGGGGCATGCCCGCGCCCGCGTGGCGTACGATGATGCAATCGGGCCCGAGCGCCTCGATGTTCTGCGCGGTATCTTCGATCGTCTCGCCCTTTACGACGCTCGAGCGTGAAGGATCGAGATTCAGCACGTGGCAACCGAGACGATACGCCGCCATCTCGAACGATGCGCGCGTGCGGGTCGACGGCTCGAAGAACATGAGCGCCACGGTTTTGTTCTGCGCTGGCGATGATTTTCGGTCTCGGATTTTACGGGCTTTTTCGAAGAGAAAGAAAATTTGTTCAGGCTGGAGGGAGTCGGTATCTAGCAGGGATTTCCCCAAAAACGACATGACCTACAGTAGAGATGGGCCCCCTCTGTTGTCAATCAACGCGAGCGAGAACCCGCTCCCATCTTACGCGCGGAAACGAGCCTCCGCCCCACCGGCTTTCCCAGTCCAAAGAGAGCCAAATGGCGACAATACGCCCATCCACGCGATCGGCGGGAATCATGCCCCAATACCGCGAGTCGTCAGTGGAGTCGCGGTTGTCTCCTAGAACAAAAATATGGCCTGGCGGCACGAGCTCGGGGCCAAAATCGCCTCCGGAAGCCCCCTTCTTGAACATGACCAGACGAGTCGACTCGGCGGCATTCTCGCGAAGAACGCTGTAGTAGTCCTGGCCCGGGACCTGCGGAGTTTCGCCTTCCACGCGCTCGTAGGTGCTCGGAACGTCGTTCACGTAAAGGCGGCGGTTACGAATCTCGATCTTGTCCCCCTCAACCGCAATGACCCGCTTGATGAAATTGAGATTGTCGTCGCCGGGATATCTGAACACCACCACTTCGCCCCGTTGAGGCTTGGCCGTCTGCAAAACCTTCTGAGTCGCGAACGGCAGATGCAGGCCGTAGGGCAACTTGTACGCGAAAACGAAATCGCCCACATGAAGCGTCGGGAGCATGCTCGAGGTCGGAATTTTGAAGGCGGTCAGCACGAAAATGCGGACCAGAACCGCGATCAGCAGCGCGGCCAGAAGCGTTTCGACGTATTCGCGAATGAAAGACCGGAGCCGCGGAGAGCTCATTGGATCGAGTTGAAGAATCGCTTCCAGCGAACGGTCGCTGGATTACACAAAAAGCTGACCACAGGAAGCGTCTCTTCGCAGCTGAGCCAAACGAACATCGCTCGGCCGAGGATGTTCTCTTGCGGCACGAAGCCCCAGTAGCGGCTGTCGTTCGAGTTGTCGCGGTTGTCGCCCATCACGAAGAGGTGGCCTTCGGGAATGGTGATCGGGCCGATTCCAACGTGAACGTCGATTTTGCGAAGCAGAGTGCTGTGCTCGGTGCCGGCGAGGTTTTCGATGAAGTGCGTGTAGCTCGCTTTGCCGCCGGGGAGCTCCTGATCGCGAACCCAGTTCAGCGGCCCGTTGTCGAGCGCTTCGCGTTTTTCGATGAGCTGATCGTTCACGTACAGATTGCCCTGATCGTAAAAAATCTTGTCGCCGGCCGTTCCCACGACGCGCTTGATGAAGAATACGCTTTCGTCTTCAGGAAACTTGAAAACGATGACTTCGCCTTTTTTTGGCTCGGCGAATTTCATCAGCCAGGTTTTGCCGAACGGAACGCGTAAGCCGTAAACGAGTTTGTTGACGAAGATGTGGTCGTGAATCAGGAGACTCGGAAGCATGCTGCCCGACGGAATCACGTAGGCTTCCATGAACGCCCAGCGGATCATCAGCGCGACGAGTACGGCAACCAGAAGCGAAAAAACGCCATCAAACCAGGTGCCCTGCAAGTTCTGATCGGCTTCTTTTTTCTTTCCAAACATAGGTGCTTATTCCTCGGGTGCCACTTCAGCTTAAGTCGGTTTCCGGCCTTTGTATAGACCCGTTTAACCCTCTAATCCTCGACCTTTAGAATGGCCAGAAACGCTTCTTGCGGCACATCGACCGTGCCGATTTGTTTCATGCGCTTCTTGCCCTCCTTTTGCCGTTCCAAGAGCTTCCGCTTACGTGAAATATCGCCGCCATAGCACTTCGCCGTGACGTCTTTTCGGAGCGCGCCGATGGTCTCGCGGGCCACGATTTTCGCGCCGATCGCCGCCTGCAGCGCGACCTGGTACTGCTGCCGGGGGATTACGTCTTTGAGCTTTTTCGTGAGCTCGCGCCCGCGCGCATACGACTTAGACCGGTGAACCATCAATGAGAGCGCGTCGACGGGATCGCCGTTGATCAGAATGTCGAGTTTGACCATGTCGGATTCGCGAAACTCCGCGAATTCGTAATCGAGCGAGGCATAGCCTTTCGAAACCGTTTTCAGGCGATCATAAAAATCGAGCACGACCTCGTTCATCGGCAGATAGTACTCGATGATGACCTTGGTCGGCGTCACATATTCCATTTTGATCTGCTGACCGCGGCGGTCTTCACAGAGCTTCAAAATGCCGCCGATGTATTCGCTCGGCGCGTGCAGCGTAGCCTTGATGAACGGCTCGTCGATCTTGAGAATCTTTCCCGGATCCGGTAAGTCGGCCGGGTTTTCGATCGCCTTCATTTCTCCATCGGTCGTGTATACATTGTACATCACCGAAGGCGCCGTCGTGATGAGCGTCAGATTGAACTCGCGCTCGAGCCGCTCCTGCACGATCTCCATGTGGAGCAGGCCGAGATAGCCGCAACGAACACCAAAGCCCAGCGCCGCCGACGTTTCGACTTCCCAGGTCAAGCTCGAGTCGTTGAGGCAGAGTTTTTCGAGCGCCACTTTCAGGTTCTCATAGTCGGTCGCATCGACGGGGTAGACGCCCGAGAACACCATCGGCTGAACCTGTTTGAAGCCCGGGAGCGGGTCTTCGGCGCCGTTTACCGCTTGCGTGATCGTATCGCCGACTTTCACGTCGCGCAGGTTCTTGACGCCGCAGATGAAAAAGCCGACTTCGCCGGCCTCGAGCGTGCTGAACGTGTTGGCGAACGGAGCAAAAGCGCCCAGTTTGAGCACTTCGTACTCGAGACCCGTCTGCATGAATTTGACTTTGTCGCCGACTTTCACGCGCCCGTCGACGAGACGACAAAGCACGACGACCCCTTGATACGCGTCGAACCAGGCGTCGAATACGAGCGCGCGGAGCGGAAGCTCGCGATCGGCCTTCGGCGGGGGCACCTTTTTGACGACCATTTCGAGGATGTCGCGAATG
The DNA here is from genome assembly GCA_036275095.1 of Bdellovibrionales bacterium. GTDB lineage: Bacteria > Bdellovibrionota > Bdellovibrionia > Bdellovibrionales > DASUEL01 > DASUEL01. The sequence goes on along the minus strand of DASUEL010000132.1, from coordinate 1,406 downwards.
CCCTTGCCCTCTTTGGCGCTGGCCATGACGGCCTCGGAGCAATCGAGCCCGATGGTGTCCTCGATTTGCTTGCGCACGCCTTCAGGATCGGCGGCCGGCAAATCGATCTTGTTCAGAACCGGAATGATCTCCAAATTGTTTCCGAGCGCCAGGTAGACGTTGGCCAACGTCTGCGCCTCGACGCCCTGGGAGGCGTCAACGACGAGAATGGCGCCCTCGCACGCTGCGAGCGAGCGCGAAACTTCGTACGTGAAATCGACGTGCCCGGGCGTATCGATCAGGTTGAGCTGATAGACCTGCCCGTCGAGCGCTTTGTAGTTGAGGCGCACGGTCTGCGCTTTGATCGTGATGCCGCGCTCGCGCTCGAGCTCCATGTTATCGAGAAACTGGTCTTTCATCTCCCGGTTCGAAAGCGCGCCGGTCTCCTGCAGAAGACGGTCGGCGAGCGTCGATTTGCCGTGGTCGATGTGCGCGATAATTGAAAAGTTGCGGATATATTTTGGATCCATCTGGGGGGCTTGTACTCACATTCCTTTTTGTTTCGTGCCTTTCGGCAATCGTCCGAGCTCCATCTGGCCCGGAAGGAGATCCTCGTACTTTTTCAATACGAGATCGATGCCTTCCCGGATGTACTCCGCCACCGGAACTTTCGAGCGGCGATTCAGCTCCTTGAGCAGTCGCTGCTGGTCTTCAGTGATGTAAATCGTCGTCGTGATTTTCTTCGACATTCTCGTTCCGGCGGGGCGAACGGGGTGCCCCAGTCCTATTTGTTCATCGTTTAGAGAGCGTTTTGACTACGTCTTTAAAGCGCTCGGCGCGGTCGGTTTTCTCCCACGTGAAGCCCTCTTCTTCGCGGCCGAAGTGCCCGTAGGCGGCGGTCGCGCGGTACTTGGGCTTCAGCAGGTCGAAGTCGCGGATGATCGACGCGGGCTTGAGATTCCACGTCTCGCGCACGGCCTTTTCGAGGATGTCGTGGCTGACGTTCGCGGTGCCGAAGTCATTGACCATGATGCTCATGGGCTCAGCGACGCCAATCGCGTAGGCGACCTGCACGAGGCAGCGGTCGGCGACGCCGCTTGCAACGATGTTCTTCGCCACGTGGCGCGCGGCGTACGCGGCCGAACGGTCGACCTTCGACGGATCCTTGCCCGAGAAGGCGCCGCCGCCGTGACCGCCATGGCCGCCGTAGGTGTCGACGATGATCTTACGGCCCGTTAGCCCCGAGTCGCCCTTGGGACCGCCGACCACGAAGCGGCCGGTGGGGTTGATGTAGTATTTAGTTTTGGAGTCGAGCCACTGAGCCGGAATGACTTTCTTGATCACTTCTTCCATCACGGCTTCGTGAATGGCCGGGGTGCTGATGTCGTCGGAGTGCTGGGTCGAGATGACGACGGAGTCGACGCGCT
>DASUEL010000131.1:0-3786 GCA_036275095.1 Bdellovibrionales bacterium | reverse complement strand
CGCATTCTCGCCCAAGCATCCGAATGCGTGAAGCCCGGCGGTTACATTGCGTACATGACGTGCACGTTCGCGCCCGAAGAAAACGAGAAAAACATAGAGTGGTTTTTGCGAAAATTCCCGGAGTTCGAAGCGGTTAAGGCTCCCCATCTCGAAAGTTATCAGTCGCATTTGGCCGATTTTCCCTGCTACCGCATTTGGCCTCACCGCGTGCCGAGCGCCGGCGCCTTCACGGCTTTACTGAAAAGCAAAAAGGAGGCCGCGGCCTCCTTCGTCGACGTGGATGATCTGACTCCGATCTGGAAATCTTAGCGCGCGTACTTCTTTTTCATCGCTTCGCGAAGCTCGGCGCCTTCGATGCTCAGCCGCGTCCATGGGATCGCCATCAGTCGCTCGACTTCGATTGGCTCTTCCGTTTCTTCGCAAACGCCGTACGCGCCGTTTTCGATGCGAGACAAAGCCAATTCGATTTCGAGCAGCTGGGCGCGAATGCGCTCTTGATTGCTGATGAATTCACTTTCTTGGAGCAGGCGCGACGTCTGGTCGGCCTCGTCGCCGCCCACTTCGTCGTTTCCTTGGCTCAGACGGTCACGGCTGTTCCGGATGCGGTTCAGCAATTCCATCTTCGTTTCAAGCAGCTTTCGCTTACACTCTTTCACGACCTTTTCCGTCAGACGTGCCATTTTCCCCCCCGGGATCCTTGCGCGTGTTGATGAACCAAATTGTCTCACTGCGCAATTAGCATGGGTAATATTGTAGCCACAGACCAACGGACTTTCGCAAGCGGAATCTGAAAATCACTTACAACACGTATCTATCTGAGACAGCTGAGGATTATCAGCACGACTTATGTCGCAAGACATACGTCTCGATAAACTTAAGTTTTCTTACAGAAGTGCTTAGACTGGACTTTCCTCTGGACCACCCGACTTTGCGGGCTTTGGAGTTACGTCGCGCATCTGAACTGATTCGCGTCGAAAGCTCTCATTCGGATGCTGTGGCCGGTAAACCATCGTCTGAAAAACGATGCGTCGGCCGATCACGCGCTTCATGACATGAAGTGCCAATTTGCGTGTCGGCGGGAAAACAAAGAGGAGCCCCACGACATCGGTGATGAAACCGGGGGTCACCATGAGCAGACCGCCCAAGAAGATCATGAATCCTTCGAGTATTTCATTGGCCGGCATTTGCCCGCGCGCCGCCGCGGCCTGAATCTCGAAAAAAGCCCGGCGGCCTTCGCGCTTGGCGAGCCACGCGCCGATGAAACCCATCGCGATCATGATCCCGAGCGTTTCCCAAAAGCCGAGCCAGGAACCTACGCGAATGAGAACCGCGATCTCCAACACGGGCAGCATCGTGAAAAGCAGGAAGAGCCAAATAATCACGGGAGCTCCATTTTTTGCACCTGAATTCCGACGGACTCCAAAAGCGGAATCGAGTCGCGAACGCGGTAGTCGGTCGCGTAAAAGATTTTTTTGACGCCGCCCAAGTTGATGAGCCGCTTCGTGCACATGACGCACGGGAGGTGCGTGACGAAGACGTGTTTCTCCCAAACGCGCGGTGAATCGCAGTTGATAACCGCGTTTTCCTCCGAATGAAGGCAGCCGCAGTTGCCTTGCTCGTCCCGGTCGCAGCGGTTTGCTAAGCCCGAGGCATTGCCGTTGTAACCCACCGCCAGCACTTTGCGGTAATCCACGCTCGTGATGACGGTTCCGACTTTCAGGCGCAAGCAGGTCGAGCGCTCGGCAAGCTTGAACGCTAAACCCATATAGATTTGCTCGAAACTTGGACGGCTCATTCTTTGATCTCCACCAGGACCGGGCAGTGATCCGATCCTTCTATATGGTCGAGAATATCGGCATGAACGACCTTGTCGGCAAGCCCCTGCGACACACAAATGTAATCGATGCGCCAGCCGCGGTTCCCGATGCGCGCCAGTTTGCGATAATCCCACCAAGTGTAACGATCGGTGACGTCGGGATGGAGGTGGCGAAACGTATCGACGAACCCGATATCCAGGAAACCGGCGAACCACTCCCGCTCCTCGGGCAGAAAACCGCTCTCGTTCGAGAGGCCAATGGGATCGTAAACGTCGATATCTTGAAAGGCGACGTTGTAATCGCCGACCACGACGATCTGTTCACCCTCACTCAGTTTCTTTTTCAAGTGAGCCCGGATGTCGCGTAAGAAATCTTGCTTGAACTGGTGGCGTTCGGGGCCGGAGCCGCCGTTTGGAAAGTAGATGTTATATAAAAGAAACTGCGGATGCCTCGTGACGACGATTCTGCCCTCCGAGTCATATTTCTCGATACCGATGCCGTATTCGACGTCTTTCGGCTCCACTCGGGCAAAGGTGGCGACGCCCGAGTAGCCTTTTCGGGTGGCACAGGCCCAGTAGGTGTTGTACCCCAGCATTTCGTGGAACTCAGGGCCCAGCTGGCCCTTTTGGCATTTCGTCTCTTGAAAACAGACGACATGGGGTTCCTGACGTTTTAAAAAATCGACGAGGCCCTTCTTGTGGACCGCGCGGATACCGTTCACATTCCAAGAGATCAGTTTCATGGCCCCCTTGTACCCGGGTTCACCCGGGTTTGCACCCCCGAACCCGAACCCCATCCCTTGCAGGCCCCCTAAATCTGTGGCAGAAGGAGATGGCTAAGACGGCTAATTTATTAACCTTTGCGTCATACTGTTACTTAAAGGAGCAAACCTATGCCGATGATCGGTCAACCCGCACCTCAGTTTACGGCGCCCGCCCTCGTAAAAGGCGATTTCCAGAACATCAGCCTCTCTGATTACAAAGGTCAGTGGGTCGTTCTGTTCTTCTATCCGCTCGACTTCACGTTCGTGTGCCCGACGGAGATCACGCAGTTCCGCGACAAGCTCGAAAACTTCAAAAAAGCCGGCGCGCAAGTTCTCGGCTGCAGCGTCGACTCGGTTCACTCACACAAGCGCTGGTGCAAAGACGATCTCGGCGAGCTGAACTATCCTCTGATCGGCGACATGACCAAGCGTCTGTCTCGCGATTACGGCGTGCTCCTCGAAGAGAAGGGCTTCGCGACCCGCGGTACGTTCATCATCGATCCCGAGCAGAAGATCCAGTACATGGGCATCCACAACACGAACGTCGGCCGTGACGCCGATGAGATCTATCGCGTGCTGGTGGCTTGCCAAAGCGGCGAGCTCTGCGGCGCCGGCTGGAAGCCCGGACAGAAACACGTGGTCGCGGGCTAATCGAAGCCGCGCCCGGATCGACTTAAAAAAGGAGGCCTTGCGCCTCCTTTTTTGTTTGTAGAACTATGGTTACGGGGCGGCCCCGGGCCGGCGATTTAATGTCTTTGTTTTTCACTACTTTTCTTGAACACTAGTCGTAGCCGGGAGACCACGCGCGAATGCCGCAGAACTTTCAGAAAAGCTTCAACCTTTATCTGCACGACAAATATCCCGCCACGAAGGAGCGGGGGCTCTTCATCCGCGACAATTTGATTTCTCCGGTCACACTGAAAATCTCTCGAGAAACGCTGGCGCAAGCGCAAAGCGTGGCGACGGCCTGCTTCGAACTGCGCAATCTGCTCAAGTACCAGGAGCACGTCGCGGCTCAATCGGGCGAGCTGGCCCGGTTCGATCCGAAAAATTTCTCGCTGTTCATGAGTTACGATTTTCACCAGACCGAAAACGGTCTAAAGCTCATCGAAATCAACACGAACGCGGCGTTTTCGCTGGTCGCCTGGGAGCTTTACAATTACCGCAACGTCGACCCTGGCGAATCTTTTCACGAGCAGTTCAAGG
>DASUEL010000130.1:0-10957 GCA_036275095.1 Bdellovibrionales bacterium | reverse complement strand
GACTACGTCAAAGTGTTCCGGCCGCGAAATATAGCCCCACGCTCTTTGTCACAGCGTGGTCGCTGAACCAAATTGCCCAGAACAGCACTGATTCCCTCGCCCGCCCGAACTTAGGCCAGTTGAACGGAGACTTCGCGCATGACGAAGGCACACTCATTGACTTGTGGGAGAGATATTTCAAGCTTGGCTGGTCGCTCATGAAAGAACATGACGTGCCCTACTTCGTTTTCATCCAGCCGAATCCGCATCTGACCGAAATGAAACCTCTCACCGATTCTGAACGCGCTCGCCTCGCGGAGGCGCCCGAATGGGTCAAAACGATAACGATTCGTTATCCTGCTCTGCTCGAGCGAGTGGCCAAAATCAAGCGTGAAACGGGAGCTCCTGTCTATAATCTCGTCGACGCCTTCAAGAACGTCAAAGAGGAGATCTACGCCGATGCTTGCTGCCATCTAAACGAGCCAGCCGGGCAACGATTGCTGGCCGATGCCGTCATCGCACACATCGCGGCCGCGCCTTCACGAAGATTCGATCGCGTTAAGAAATCCTTAGCGAGCCGGTGAAACTAAAACACGTAGCCGCTGGTCAGAATCGCGCCGTATGATGACGTACTCACCGCCGAGCGCGCATCAGGCGCTTCCAGCGGAATGACCTCGCCTCTCGAGAATTGATAGAACACACCGATACCCGTGGTCAGATGCTCCTCTTGAAATTGATAGCCCGCCGAAAAATGATAGTAGTCCTCGCGGCTGTCGCCCTCTTCCTCGAGCTTCGCTTGCGCCGACGGATTGTAAAAGAAGCCTCCGCGAAGGGCCGCGTTCTCCGACAGATCGTAGCGCATTCCTAAATTCAGCCGCAGTGTCGGCGCCGTGCGTACGGGCCCGCTCTGCCGGTCTTCGAGCACCATGTAGTCGATTCCGAGCTGATAGCCGAGATCGGCCAAGAGCCGCATGTTCGCGCCGAGCTGCCGGCTCAAGCCCAGGCTCAAATCGATCGGCGTTTTCGCCGTCGCCTTCAGGCCCGTTTCGTCGGCCTCGTTTTTCGTCAGCACTCCGCCACTCAATTGCTGAACCGACGCGTAAGAGTCGAGGCTTCCGGCCAGCTGAAAGCTCGGGAGCCGCAAGCGCGCGCCCCAGCTCGTGTCGGAGTCCACCTGCTGGTAGAAGCCGGCCAAGAGCACGAGACCCGTGAACGCGGCCTGCGTGCGGCTCGTGACGAAGCCGGCGGTGCCAGTGGGATCGATGTTGTTGTTGATGAACCAGGTGTTCGTGACCGATTCAGTTCTTCGAATCACGAACGCCGAAAGGCCCAGACCGGTCGAGTCCGTGAGCTGGCGCGAGGCGGTGCCGCCGAGCCACATTTCACTCTGATTGAGATTCTGGAGGATGTTCACGCTGCCGTTCGGCGTGCGCCAAGCGACTTTGTTCTCGTAAGTCTTGAGATCGGTTTCCATCACTGAGAGCCCGAGTACCCAGGGGCCGGTTCTCTTCGTCGAGACCACGCTGAACGGCACGCCGTTGTAGCCGTCGGCATTGTACGGCAAGTCCGTGTTGTCGACTCGCAAGGCCGAATCGGCTTTGTAGTTGAAAAACACGTACGCCACGCCCGAAAGCGAGATCTTCGAGCCTTTTTGAGTGGCCAGTGCGCCCGGGTTGAAAAATACGGCGCCCGAGCTGCCCGACTCCGCGACCCCGGTATTGGCCATGAACGCTTCGGACTCCCCGAGCGGCATGATTTGCGGATTATAAAGATTGGCTCGTGCCGGCCAGGCGAACGAGGCCAGTACGAGAAGCGCGACGGCGGGCGCCCATTTTATCGTGATCATAGATGTTCAGTCTCCGTTGAAACCTCACGATACTTCGAATTTTGCGGATCTGTCCATCCCCTGTGCGGCCACTGGCCGCTCGAGCCCAGCGGCTCAGTCGAAGCCCAGCCGCCCGCTGTAGCCTTTCGGATTGCACAGGCCGCGCGCGATCGCCGGAAGGACCTCTCCGACATAGGCATAGAGGTCGGGCGTCCAGGCTTCTTTTTCATTCACGCCAAGACTGAAGACGCCTTTGCTGCCGCTTCCATCGTAAACGACCACGGCATGAAGACCCGGGCGAAGCCGCCCGCGCCATTTGCCTCCGACCCAGTATTCAACCTTGCCGAACTCCTCGAAAAATTTAGGACGCTCGCCCTGGCGAAATGAAGAGCGCACATCGGCCACCGCGATCTTCCGAAGGCGTTCGACATACGCTCCGTTCGTTTCACCCTGGCGCTTCCACGGCACCTCGCCGCGAATGATCAAAGCCGAAGGCTGAAAGCGCTCGTATTGCGGAAGCTCCCGGCAAACCGGAGTGAGGAGCTCGATCAGGGCCTGGCCGCCCGCCTTGACGCTGAAATGGGCGATGAACACGTCGTCGGTCATCGTGAGCTCCGAGTACACGGCGCGCGAGATGTCGATCTGGCCTAGAAAATACGAGCTGACCGGCGTGCCCTTGAGCGGCGGAAGCAGGGCCGGCACATGGGCCCGCGCGCGGCTCGTGCCGATAACCGCGGTGGTGAGTAGAACCGTGACCATTAACGCCTTCATAGGAGCTCCTTCGCTGAATCTCAGCAGTTTATAGCAGGAGCCGCACGAATCGTTTGTGAAGGTTCAGTGGAAATTTCGCAATCGAGCGCGCCGGCCCTGAACGGTCGGCTCTCGAAAGGCGATCATCGGCGTCAAGACTAGAATCCCGAAACAGCCGAACGACACGAGCCCGCTGCACCCGCCCGCGAAGGGACCGCACCGAAGCGCTGTAGTCTCGCTTCACTGAGCTCCACGACGCGGCCGCGACGGCGCTCACTTCGCCGCTCTTGCGCGGTCTCGAAGCTTCCGTCGCTGCGTATGCTCTTAAAAAACTCCGGCAGGCTCTGGCTCTCGACGCGCAAGCGAAGCTCGGCGAATTTACGCTTGATCTTTTCGATCGAAGCCAGCGTTTCAGCGCGCGGAATGACGACTTGTTCCGCAACCCAGTCCGGCGTGACGATCGCGCGCACGGCGCCCAGCGCTTTGCCGAGCGCCTTCACGACGGTGCCTTCACCCGTGCCCTCTGATATGCGCGAGAGATAAATGAGATGCGACGCCGGAATGTCGGCTTTTTCGCCGGTGATGCGGGCTCGCGCGCGGCCGATGCCTTCAGCCTTCGCCGCCTGGCCGGCTTCGCGAATGCCCGAGGACGGGTCGGCCGGGTCGCGCTCGATGTTGATCACGGTGATATCGCGGAGACGAAGCTTTTTGAGGATTCGCTCCATCTCGGCTTTCGCAACCTCGCCGTCGGTGAAAATAGTTTCGATCGTTCCGCCCTGAAGCGCGCGCTTGATCGCGGCTTCACGGTAGGCTTCCGTGTGTTTGCGGACGTATTCCCACTCTTCAGCCGTCGCGCCGTCCATGGTGACGGGCGCGGTTCGCAGCACGAGATACTCCTCGCCGTAGCCGAGATCGCGCATGAGGCCGTGCAGGTATTGCCCGCGGCTTCCAGTCATCGCGCGCCACGTATTGAGCTCGTCGATGCCGTGCGGGTCCGCTAGAATCAGCGCGCGCGAGCCGTCGAACTGGCCGCGATGAAACCCGAAAAGACCAGAGCCCGGCCATGATTTCGTGTTGTACGCGTCGATACCATGGGTCTCGAATGTGACGTCGCGGCCCTTCACCACTTTTTTCATGCCGCGCTTCGGGCGGAACAAAGCCTCTTGATCGATGCTGTTTACGAGCAGCTCCGCGATTTCAGGGCCGGGCCCGCGGTCGAAAACGTACCGCGACTCCTCGCCGCGCGGACGAACCGACCATAAATCGTTCGGGTCTTTCGCGTCGGCGGGTGTGGCCTGCTTCACGCGGGCCAGCTCTTCGCGATCGATCGGTGTGCGCTTTTCGCGCGTGCCCACGAGAATGGTCTGGGCGTCGAGGCGAACGGCATCGGCGCGCGAGACGCGCGCGTCGGCGGGCGCGCCGAACGGAAAATAGCCGGCGCGAATGTCGGCTCGGCCGTACTCGTAGTCGAGTCCTTTGTCCCAGCGGTTCACGCGCAGTTTTCCGCTGCTGTCGCGATCGGGGCGCACGCGCCAGCCGGTTTCGTCTTTGAGTTTTTGAAGAACGGCGAAGGCTTTCTTGAGCGCCAGCGACGCGGCCTGATCGGTCATGCGGCTGAGCGACGATGGATGCGGAGAAACCGCGAACGCGATCTCGCGATCGACGATAAAGCCGTCCGAAAGTACGAGGCCCCTGAGTGAGTTGGTCGCGCGGCCCGCCTTGCGGTCGCGCTCGTTGCGGTAAACGCGGCTCAAATCGTAGCCGCCCAGCTGCGCGGCCGTGAGCACGCCGCTCCCGAATAGACCGCCGCCGGTGAACGCCATCAATTCGATCGCCCGAGGGCCCGCGGCTTTGAGCGCCTCGACCGCCATCGTGCGCACTTCTTCTTTCGAATAGTCGGGCCGGCCGTTTCGCAAATGTCTCGGCTCGAGCTGGTCTTTCATCAGGATTTCGTAGACGTCTTTGCCGTCTTTGGTGAGCGGTACCGCGAACGTGTTATTGCCGCCGGCGCCGACGTTGCGGGTGGCCGGCACCTGCACGTTTTTGAGGCGCTCGGGATCGAACTTCGTCTCGACGATGAAGCCGCGCGAGCGCAAGAACTCGCCGAACGAGTCGCGGGCGGCGCCGCCGAAAAACAGAAGCAGATCGAGGGACTGCGGGTTGTTTTTGATCATCCACTCCCAAAAACGCTCACGCTGACTTCGGATCTGGCTGTGTTCGCCGTTGGCGAGCTCCCAAAGCGAATTGCTGACAAACGCCGATTGGCGAAGCTGGGGCTTGCCGTTTTTGTCGAGCTCGACGAAGAAATGGTCGAACGCGCCGTACTGGCCGTAAATCGTCGAGAGAAACGCGTTCGACGTTGCAAGCCCCTGATCGACGCCGAAGTAGTTCCCGATGCTCTGCACGCGCGCGCCGAAACCGGAAGTGCCCGGCATTTTCGCGGCCTCCGCGATGTGGGTCGCATCTTGGCCCACGACGAAGATTTTCACCGAGTTTGGGTCGTAGCTGTAAATACGGGTCATCATGAGGCCGAAGATGTAGCGGAACTTTTGTTCTTCCATCAGCGCGTCGGCCATGAGCATGTACTCGGGCTGCTCGGCGAAAAGGTCGATGACCTCTTTCCCCATTTTCGTTTCGGGGTTCGGTCCTGGGTTGTATTCGGCGGCCTCTGATGCGGCTGGGGGTGCGGCTCGGCGCGACTGAGCCGAAAGCGGCTGAGCCAGGAGCAGTGAAAACGCGAGTGAAACGGCGACGGACTTCTTGAGCCAGTTCATGCAACTCTCCCTAACCACATATGGATTCGGCAAATGCCATAGCACGCCCGGTGCCCGCGCCACGCCGCCATTAGCGGCCAGCCGCAGACAGCTGCCTGCTCACCAGTTGAACAGTCGGGGAATTTTTTCGGCCTAGGCCGCGGGCGCTGCTGCAGTCCGAGGTGTTTCGATTTAATGCCTCCGAAAAGCGTTTACAGGGGCGGGAAGCACCGATTTATAATCAAAAACGAATGAAATCGCACGGCCGCTGCGCGCTTCTGGGGTTTGTGATCGTCCTCGCCGCCTCCGGTGTTTCCGCCGCGGAGCTTGTTCCTGATGCCGTACATCTGGGCACGCCGCCTGCGGGCTTCGTTTTCGTCGAGGCCCGCTCGCTTGGTACGGTTGCGCCGATCTTGCTGGCCGGAACGCTCACGCCTCCGGCTTTGACGTCGAACGGTCAGCCGGTTCCGCTCAAAGAGGAAGGTCCGGCTCAAGGCCCGCCCGGCCTCTGGGTGAATCAGAAACCCGTCCCGACCGAAGACAGCATGGGCCGTTATTTCGTGCAGCTCGAAGGCGAAGACGCCGCGGTCCCGGCGCTCGAGGTCAGGCTCGTCACGCCTTCAGGGCGCGAGTACGGCGCGCGGCTTTCGCTCAATCGCGTCTTTCTCGAAGCGGGCTTGCAGGCGCGGCAAATTCATACGAGCGCGAAACAAGAATACTCGTTCTCCTTCAGGGGCCGCCTCGACGACTCGACACACCTCGAGTTTCCAGGCCACCCGATCACACGCGCGCAGGGAGAGGCCGAAGTCAGCTTGCGGCTTAAGGCCGGGCGCAACGTCGTGCCCGGCGAGCTACGCTCCACGCGCGGCCCGAAACGGATTCTCAACCTCGCGCTTCAGGTGACTGAGACGCGGCACGATCCGGCTGAACCCGTTCTCAGCTTTAATCCGCCCGATGGCGCGGCCGGCGAGCTGGTCTTTGCCGGCGTTACGAATCCCGGCGCCAGGCTCTCAGCTCAAGGGCAGGAGATAGCGGCCGCATCCGACGGCGCCTTTCGTTGGTCTTATCGTCCCGGCGCCACACGCGGCGTGGTGAAGTTCGAAGTGTCGCGCGAAGGCCTCCCGCCGCGCACGTTCAGCTATGCCTTCGAGTGCCCGGCGTGCGTCCCGGCGGGCGCGGCCTCCACCGCTCGGCGCCGAAGCCTCGGCATTCGAGTCAGCGAGCTCGCAAGCTACGTCTTCACCGGCGATTCGATTCCCGGGAAGGTTCTCACCAGTTACAGCGGCCCGCTCGATCCCAGTCACGTTTCGCTTCAATATTATCACGGCTTGTCCCAAAGCTTATTCGGCATCGCGGCCTTAAGCCTTGCGCGAGCTTACGACGGCGACTCTTCGGATCAAGTGCGGCTCAGAGTCGAGAATCAGACCGCCCTCGCGCTCGGGCTTGCGCTCGAGCTCACGCCGCGCGGGCTCTTCGGAGCCTCGCTTCGTTATACGCAAGCACGGCTGAGTGGCGCGGGCTTCACGCCCTCGCCCGACCGGCTCAGTCATTTTGGGCTGGACCTCTTCTTCGAGGGCGCGTTTGCGCTCAGCGAGCGCTGGCTCTACGCTCCGAGGCTCGGCCTCGGAGTTTCGGGGCTTTCAGTATTCAAGAACGAGTCGCCTTCGCCGTGGCTTTTCGCCTCGCTGCAGCTCCTCGGATTGCGCTACATGTTCTGAGGCAGCGGCAGACGGAAGATCCGGCCGGGCCCATTGACCGACGCTCCAGTTTGCTCGTCGGTGTAATCGCCCGAATCCAAGATATACGCGTAGCCATTGTGAATGGCGACTCCGATCGCGCGCGTAAAGGGCGCTCCGCTATGAATCGTCGTCAGCACGCGGCCGAGCGGATCGAGAACGAAAACCGAGTTGCCCGCCGCCGCGTCGACGATCACCAGCCGGCTCGTCACCGGGTCCGCTTCGATGTCGTACGGATGTACCAGCGGCGCACCCGCGTAAAGGCTGGTGAACGCGCCGCCCGCCGCCGGGAGCGCGAGTATCTCGGGCGTGAACGAACCGCAGTTGCAGTTCCCCCGGTCGGCGGAATCGGCGATGAATAACGTCGAGCCGAGATAAGCGACCGTGTTGCGATGCTCGAGATCGAAAAATCCTCCGAAGCGGCCGCTACTCAGCGAAGCGGGCGCCGTCCCGTCGGTGCGCATGCGGCTCACGCGGCCCTGCACGTGATCCGTAATGAAGAGGTTTACGCCATCGGTGGCGATGCCGCTTCCATCGATGATGTCGTAGCTGGTCATGCCCGGAGTCGCATGCTCGGTGTAGATCGCCTGAAGCCGCGCCCCGCCCGTGACCGGCCCTTTCAATATTTGAGTGTCGGTGCCCCGCCCGCTATTCGGGTCGACGACGAAGAGCTCGCCGCCCGTGACTTCGAGGGCGAAAGCCCAGCCGCCCGTGGAGTTGCTCCACCAGCGCGAATAGAGCTCAACGGCTTCGCCTCCTTCAATCGGCAGCTTCCACACGCGGGCCTGCCGGTCGGCCTCGGACCCGCCGATGTAGAGATACGCTCCGTCGGTCGCGATCGAGTGCAGGTTCACGAAGCGCGGATCCTCGGAGATCAACTCGATCCGAGCGGGGTCCACGCAGTGCGGATTCTTCTCATCGGCGCGGCCGGCGGAATCGCAGCCCGGCACCCATTCCCTGTTGGGAACGCCGCCCCTTCGTGCGAGATCAGCGCCAAACGCATCAGAATCGGCTTCCGGATTTTCACAACCCGCGGTGAGAGCCGCGAGACAAAATACGAAACAAATCTTCTTGAGCGACATAACTCCTCCTGCTCAGGAGTTATTGCAGGCGCCAGGCCGCCCGGCGTTCGCGTAAAGCGGCCCGCGGCGCCCGAACGGCTCCGTGATCCCGGAGCGTGGACTGCCTGAATCTGAGACGTCAGACTGGAAGCAGGATTTTAAAGGTGGTTCCCAGCCCGGGCGCGGAGCTGACTTCAATGCGGCCGCCGTGCTGCTGAATGATCCCGTGACAAAGTGAAAGGCCCAAACCGGTGCCCCGGCCCGTCGTCTTCGTCGTGAAGAACGGCTCAAAAATCTTTCCGAGGTTCTCCGGTGCGATGCCGGGCCCGTTATCCGCGATTTCAAACACCGCGTAGCCCTTCTCGGATCGAAGCTTCAGCGAAAGCCGGCGCGCGCGGCCGTCCGTCATCTCCTCGAGGGCGTGCACGGCGTTTGTCGTGACATTCGAGAGCACCTGCATGATCTGGTCGCGATCGCACGAAAGAACAACAGTGCCGTCAGGCCCCTCTTTCGTCACCTGCACCGAGGCCGCGAGCGCGGCTGGCGTGACGGCCTCGTACGCATAGTCCAAAAGCTCGTTGGCATTGAGGGCCGCTTTGACTGGCGGCTTTTGGCGCGCGAACGTCAGAAGCTCCGTGATGATCCGGCTCGCTCGGCGCGTTTCATCCATGATGAATCCAAGGTATTTGACAGGGGTCTCGCCCGCGTCGGCCGGCAGCTTCTTTTGAAGAAGCTGCGAGTATCCGAGAATCGTGCTCAGCGGGTTCTTCACCTCGTGCGCGATCCCGGCTCCGAATTTGCCGAGCACCGCGAGCCGCTCGGCCCGCACCAGCTCGTCTTGCGCCGCTTGAAGCTCCTTCTCGCGTTTCGCCAGCTCGGAACCCATGCTCGTGAAGCTGTCGACCAGCCGTCCGATCTCGTCGCGGCTTTTGTGCCGAATCGCAACAATCCAGTTCCCCCGCGCCACGAGTCCGGCCGCGCGGGTCAGCTCCTCGATCGGCCGCATGAGCTGCGCCGAAAACAGTGTGCCGATCAGAATTGAAAAGCCCGTCAGGGCGACGATGAACAGCCACGAGTTCTTGAGCATACGATAAAGCATCGGCCTGATCTCACCGAGACCGACTTGAGAAACGACGTAGGCATTCTCGACGCCGCTGACGGCGCTCACGGACGCAAGGCCCCGCTCCCCGCCGCCGAGCTCGACTTCGCGGCCAATCGCGCCGAACGCCGACGAGCTCTGAACCAGGTCTTCCAGTGCCGCGGGCGAACGGCTCGTTTCAAATTTTATGTTACGGGCGAGAATGCGGCCATCGGCCGTCACGAGCGAAAGTGCGAGCGCTTCATTTTGACTCACGTGCGCGGTCAAGACTTTCGCGCGCAAGCCCGCGAAGTAGCGCCGGTCACCGAGCGCGAACTCGATCACGGCCCGCGAGTCCCCGGCCCACAAACGGGTCTTCAGCGGGCCTCGGGCCGCTGGCGGCGTGAACGCTTCGGCGGCGCCGACGCGCGCGACGAGCCCGCTTTCATCATGCACTTCGAGCCACTCGACCGATTTCATTACGGCGAAGGCGTCTTGAAGAAGCCTCTGCATCGGCGCGGATTCCCGCCCTTGAGCTCTGGTCAAGATTGCGTCGAACAGCTCGCACTGCTCGCGCACGGCCGAGAGCTCCCGCTCGATCAGCCGCGCTGAGCTCGTCGACGCCTGCAGCGTCAGCTCCGAAAGGTACTCCTCTTTTTCGGAGATGAAGGTACGGGTCGAATAATGAAGCATGCCGAGCACGGCCAGTGTCACCACCGCCAGAATGAGGAGAATGAGCTTGTGCTTGAGCCGGAGTGCGGCGCTCATTTGCGCGTGACCTCCAGATTGTGAAGGCTGACCGCGTTCGTTTTCGTGTTCACCACCTGGAAAATCAAGAGATTGAGGCCTTCCTTGAGCGCAACTCGCACTTCGAAGGCGCCATTGACCGGAGCCACGGGCTTGCCGTTGAGGTAGGCTTTGAGACTTCCGCGTGCGCGCCCTTTGATTTTGATCTCGGCAGCCGAGACTTCGGCGCCGCTTCGTGGCTCGAGGATCTCGAAGTGGTCGCCCGCCTGCGCCGCCTTCGCGACGTCGGCGGCCTTGTGCGCCCTGGTCGACTTGGGCGCCTCGCTTGTTCCGCCCTTCCGCTGAATCGCGTTTTCAGCAATGGCCGGCGGGGCTTCGTCCGCGCTCTCACCTTCCGCCGCGCTCTCGCCTGAGGCCGCGACAGTGAGCGTTTCGCCGGGCGCGAGCTCCAGCTCCCGTTCCTTCGTGACGAGCACCGCGCGGCCGGTCTCGAGATTGACGTGCGTTTCGCCGGCCTCGTTGACCACGGCTTCGAACTTCGATTTCGACGGGCGGCCCTGCGCGTCCTGGCCCGCGATCCGAACCCAGCCACGCCGGGTTCTGATGGTGAGCTCGACCGCCTTGTCGCCCCGGCCTTCGAGGTCGCCGCGGACGCGGCCCGCCGGCAGGCTCACGGTAGCCTCGGTCTTTGATTCGGTCGACTTGAAATCCGAGATGGTCACGGTCGATTTTTCCGAGATATCGAGTGTTCCGCCCTCGGTGAACTCGACCCGGCACGACGAGCCGGCTCCGGTTTTGACCATGTCGTGTTTGAAGAGGGCGGCATCGGTCTGAGCCGGTCCCCACGCGAGAGTATCGTGGCGTTTCAGCTCGACGGCCGATTTCGGCTCCCGCAGCCGGGCGATCGCCGGTTTCTCGGGCGCCGGCTTCGAAGGCGAGACCGGCTCACCGCGCTCGCGCGTACAACCGATCGCCATGAAACTTACGGCCAAGATCCACCGGATCATGTGACACCATATTTCGAAAGC
>DASUEL010000129.1:0-16185 GCA_036275095.1 Bdellovibrionales bacterium | reverse complement strand
CAAGCTCCGCCAGCTCCACGAGCGGGAGCAGACCCGGCCGGGTCAGGTAGACGTCGGCGGCCTTGAGGCTCGCCTCGAGGCTTCCGAGAACGGCGATGCTGCCGAAGCTCGCCTTCAAGGCGGGCGCGTCGTTATTGCCGTCGCCGACCATGAGGCTGGCCGGGCGGCCGCGCACGAACGCGAGCTTGCTTTCAGGAGATTGCCCCGCGTGAACCTCGGTGATGCCGAGGCCGCGCGCGATTTGCTTCGCCACTTCGGGGCGGTCGCCCGAGAGCATCACGACACTCGGGTAAAGCGCGCGTAGTTTTTCGATCGCTTCGCGAGCATCGGCGCGGGGCGTGTCGGCCAGAGTGAAACGCGCGGCCAGCTCGCCGTCTTTAGAGACCGCGATGGCAAGCCCGTCGAATTCGGGCGACTGGCCCACGGGCGCGATCGTCCAGCGCGCGCCGAAGAGCCGGCCTTCGAGACCGCCGCCTTCAAGGAGACGAACCGCGGGCTCGCCGGTTGCGGACTCTTGGCCCGCTCCGCGCGCTTCGAGGAACCGGCAGATCGCTTTCGCGACCGGATGACTCGAGGCGCGCTCCAGCGCCCAGATCGCCGTTTCGAGCCGGGGCTCGGGCCGCAACGTCTCGAAACGCTGAACGTCCATATAGCCTTGGGTAAGCGTTCCCGTCTTATCGAAGATGACTTCGCGCGCCTGCGTGAGACGTTCGAAGATTTCGGAATTTTTCACCAGCAGGCCGCGCGCGGCGGCGGCGCGAATGGCGAGGTTGTACGTCCAGGGAATCGCCATCGCGAAAACGCAAGGGCAGGTGACGATCATGACGGTGAGCGCGCGATACAGACCGGTCGATGGCTCGCCACGCAGAGCGAAGTAGACGATCGTGAGCGCGCTCACCGCGAAAATCGCGGCGAGAAACCGGCGGGCCCAAAGGTCGGCGGTGCCCGTCAACGCGTTCTTCGAGATCTCGCTCGATTCGACGGCTTCGAGAAGTTTGGTCACGCGCGAGTCGGCGACCGGAGCCGTCACGCGCGCGGTGACTGCGCCTTCTGCGAGGCGAGTGCCCGCGAAGACCTGATCGCCCGCGCCGACTTTCTGCGCCTGCGCCTCGCCGGTCAGCGCCGACGTATCGGCCCAGCCGGTGCCCGCGACGACCACGCCGTCGGCGGGGATCGCTTCGCCCGCGTCGATTTCGGCGAAGTCGCCCGCTTGCAAGGCGAGGCTGCTCACCGTGCGGCCGCCGGGTCTGCGCGCGGGAACAGCGTAAACGAAATTCGCGATCGGCAGTTTGCCGGTGAGCCGGCCCTGCACGCTCTTGAGCAAGTACCGCGAGCCTAAGAGCAAAAACACCAGCATCGAGAGCGAGTCGAAGTAGAGCTCCGAGCCGCCTTCGAGCAAATGATAGATACTGACGATCGCGCCTGCCCAAATGGCCAGGCTGATCGGCAGATCGAGATGGATTTTTCCGGCTTTGAGCCAGCTCCAGCTGTTCTTATAAAACGGGTAGGCGCTGTAGGTGAAAACCGGCGCCGCGAGCAGAAACATGAGCCACTCGAAAACGTCTTTGAGCGTGCCTTCGGCTCCGGCATAGACCGAAATCGAAAGCAGCATGATGTTGCCGGTGCCAAGCGCCGCGACCGCGATGCGCGCCAGAGCGGTTCGGGACTCTTTCGCCGCCAAACGCCGGGTTTCTTCATTGAAGCGAATCGGTGAAGGGTTCAATCCGAACGAATAAAGCGCGGCCGCGGCCTCCGAAAATTTCGCGCCGTCCTTGATGACGACATCGATGCTCGAGTTGAAGAAGTCGGTCTTGATGGACTCGATGAGCCCGCAACGGGAAGGAATTTGATCGATGAGCCAGACGCACGCCGTGCAGTCGAGCCCGGGAACGAAGAAGCGCATGGTGCGCGGGCGGTTGACGTAGGCCTTCTGAAACGCGAGGTCGTCGATGAACCCGTAGGCCTGATCGTCGCGGGGTTTTTCAAGAGCAGTGACGGTTGTGTATTTATAGAAGTCGCCCAAGCCGTTTTGCTGCAGCACCGAGTAGACGGCGCGGCAGCCCGCGCAGCAGAATTCGCCGAAGCGGCCCTGAGCGGCGGTATCGAGAGTGTCTCCGCAGTGCTTGCAATGCAGTGGCTGCGACGGGAGGGCGATTGCGTTTTCCATGTGCAATTTGCCACTTCATCGTTCGTGCCACCTTGTAGGACAAAATAGGTGGAGATGATGCGGCAATCGTGACATCTTGTCGCGGCCGGGCCGCTCGCACGTGCCACGCTGTCAGACCGGCTCAACTTGAGCCGTGTCTCGCAGACTCCAAGACTGAGACAGGCCCGGCCGCGCCTAGATCGAGTAATCCGGCGATTTTCGCCGAAGTCCTAGACAGGCAAATTCAATGAACGATTCACCGCCAAACCGCTAAGCCTCTGAATGCACGCGTGAATGCGCGGTCTGCTTTTGAGCCACGCCGGAAAGCCCAAGCAGATTCAAGAGGTTCGCGATTTTGACGCCCTGTCGGGCAGGGGGTAGCCTGAAAGTATCGAAACCTGAGAACCTTTGCACGAATGTACGCTCCCGAAGGTGGTTTCGTTTGGCCGGCACTCCGGTCAAATACAAGGAGCGTATATGAATCGCGCACGTTTGTGGTCAGTTCCTGCCATGTCTATATTATCGATCGGTCTGCTTGCCGCCTGCGGTGAGGAGAAGCCAAGCTTCGCCCTTCTGCCGGATGGCCAAACCTTCCGCCAAGATCGAACGGGCATCAACAACAAGCTCGATATTCTATTCGTCATCAACGACCAGCCGAACATGTCCGCATTTCAGGAGAAGCTCGTCACCAGCATGTCGACGTTCATGAACATTTTCGTGACGAAAGGTTTCGACTACAAAATCGCGGTCACGACGACTTCGGGCTACATGGCGGATCCGACACTTAATGGATACAGCGCCGTCAACGAAGATTTGGCCGACTTCAACGACACGAATGGCATTCAGAGCACGGGCATTCATGTCATCACACCGTCGGTTCCCGACATATTCTCGGTTTTCGCGATCAACGCGAAGCCGAGTAAGAACTCGGCCGGCCAAGACGCGCGGTCATTTTCGAGCATGCGCCAGGCTTTGCGTAACACACGGCCCATCAACGCCGGGTTTTTGCGCAGCGACGGCTTTTTGGCCGTCATCATCGTCGACAACCAAGAAGACTTCAGCGGCAACGCCCGCTGCAACGGGTGCAACATCAACCAGCGCTACAACGCACCGACGCTCGACCCCGTCGACGTTTACATCGACTTCTTGAACACGGCGACCAACAGCAGCGGCGCCGCCGCTCGGTACAACGTTTCGGCCATGACTCAGATCGCGGTTCCGTGCCAAGGCGGCGCGAACATGGTACGCATCATGGATCTCGCCACCCGCACGAATGGCGTCTTGGGCGACATTTGCCAAGCCGATTTCGGTTCTTCGATGGCCGACATGGCCGATCGGATCGCCTCGCTCAGCACTCAGTTCTACCTCGATCGCGTGCCTGACGTGAGCACCATCACGGTTGACGTAAATGGGGTGCGCATTCCGCAAGACGCCGCCAACGGATGGACCTACAACGCCGATGCGAATTCGATCCAGTTTCACGGCTCGGCCATTCCGCCGCAGGACGCGTCGATCAACGTGAACTTCGATCCCGTTACGATCAAATAAGCCCCGTTATGGGTGTTTAATTTTAGTCCGTCGAAATCGGCGCCCCGCCTCCTCCTCGGGGTGCCGAAGTTCTGGACAGACCGCATTTGGCTAGCAGGTGCTGTTTCGCATTCAAACCAAGCTCAATTTATACGCGCTCACGTCGGCATACCCGTTGAACTGATTGGCAGGTATACCGAGGAGGCTTACATGCGCAATATTCTCGTCCTGGTGTTTACAATTTTGTTCGCACAATCGGCGGCGGCACAAACGGCTGCTGCCGTGCTCGACGTGCTTTTCGAAGCCGCGCGCGGGTATACGACCTATCGCGGAATCAAGGCGATCCTTCAAGACAATGATCCGAAGCCAGCGCCGGCCCCTGTCGCCGCGCCCGCGGCTCCCGCCGCGCTTCCGTCATCGCCAAGTGAAGCCGTAACTTCGGCAAGACCTTCGAGAAGCACCCCTCGTCACGCGCCGATGCCGGTTTTCGCGAGCAAAGCCCTTGAGAACGCGACGGATACGCGGCTCCGAAAGCTCCCGGTCAAAGTTTCAGGCGTCAACGCGCTCGACAAGACCTTTTTGGATTTTAAGAAGACCCAATCCGACGAAACTAGAAAATGCCTTCGTGACGTCCAAACCGCGCTCTCGGAGACCGTTGCGAACGACCCCAACTTTTCCGACTTCGTAAATGAAAACAAAGTTGAAGAGATTAAAATTCAGTTCGTTGACAACTCTTCGGGCCTGTTGCCTTCGACGCAGTTCCAGCGGGACCTGCGTATCGACACCGACCGCGTCGTCGTAGCGACCCGCAGAGAAACTGTCTATGATGACGAAGATCGACAAATTCCGGCTTCTTGGAAGTTAGTCGAGCACGTCAGTGGCAGGTGGTACAACTGCTACATGACAAACAGATTCTGCGGCAGCAGACCGAGTTACTCCATCTACGAACGCAAAATCACCCGTGCACGCAAGTCTCTCACAATTCCAGTTCAGCTCGCATTCGGAGCCGACGACCGCCTTCGCTGCGAAATGCCCGCCGTGCTCGAATCGACATCGACTGCGAGACGAGTCGTGATTCCCGAAGTTCGCGCCAGCGCGGATTCGGCCGAAAGCGGCTCACTCTAAGCAGGATGCGCGGTCTCGAAGGCCGCGCCGGCCGCGGCTCCTGGGCCCGAGTCCGGAGTCCCGCGTCCTGAGTCCTGATTCCGCTTTGTCTCATTTTGGTGCGTTACGGTCCTGCGCCTCGCGATCGGTGTTGGCTAACTAAGTAAACATTGTTGGATTTCTAGTACGTCGGCGATCGTTTAAGAAAAACTAGCCGGGGTAGGACTGGCACCTATCGTGCATCTTTGCTTTCCTAGTTAATACGGAAATTCAGGGGGGACATTATGAAGGTGGGCATCATTGCCAAAGGATTTGGCGCTCTCGCGGTTTTTCTTTCGACACAATTTGCGTTTGGTGGGACCCCGATCGTGTCGGCTCATAGTGGCTTGTGCGCCGACGTCGCTTCGTGGTCGACGGCCAATAGCGCGAAAGTCCAGCAGTGGGAATGTCATGGTGGAAACAATCAAAATTTCGAGCTGGTCGCCACGGGCAGCTATTATCGCATTCGTGCCGTTCACTCCGGTTTGTGCCTGGACGTGCAAGGCGCCTCGACGGCGAACGGAGCCAAGGTCATCCAGTACGCGTGCGGCTCTGGCAATAATCAGCAGTTCAGTCTTCAGCGCGACAGCTCCGGCCGCTACGCGCTCGTCGCGCGCCATAGCGGAAGATGTCTCGATATTGCAGGTTGGTCGACAAGCAACGGTACGCAGCTTCAGCAGTGGGACTGCCATTACGGCGACAATCAGAAGTTCGAGCTCACAGTGAGCGGCGCCCCGGCACCCACGCCCGCGCCGGCCCCGGCACCCACGCCCGCGCCGGCAACCTCGTCTCCTTACACGACTATCAATATTCCAGGCCGCATTCAGGCCGAGCATTTCGATAATGGCGGAGCCGGTGTCGCGTACAGCGACAGCTCCTCGGGCAACAACGGTAACGTCACGAGCCGTGGCGGTGATGTGGACCTCGAGACGTCGAGCGATGGCACGCCGAACGTCGGCTGGATCGCCGACGGAGAGTGGCTGCAATACACGGTCAACGTAACAGTGAGCGGATCCTTCACGCTCTCGGCCCGCGTCGCGGCCGAGACGACCAGCGGCCTGTTCGATGTTTATGTCGACGGCGCCCAGGTCGTTAACGACGCGGCCGTCCCGTATACGGGAGATTGGCAGAGCTGGACGAGTGTCAGCCGCACGGTCAACCTCACGGCCGGCCAGCGCAAGATCCGCTTCGTCGCGGTCCGCGGCGGCTTCAATTTCAACCATCTCGATGTCGCGTCGGGAACCGCGCCCGCGCCGGCTCCGGCGGGCTCCTCTCTCAAGATCATGACCTTCAACGTGAAACACGGTGAAAGCGACGTCGCGGCCCAGGCTCAGTTCATCGCCAATCAAAATGTCGACGTGGTGCTGCTGCAGGAAGTCCCGGACTACTCGCGCCCGCGCCACTATCTCGAATATCGCGACCGCGTGCAGTCGCTCACGGGCCGGACTTGGTATTACATCTTCGACTACGGGGTCATGCTCATGAGCCGCATTCCATTCAACAACAGCGAACGCCGCTCGCTCGGCGGAAACAGCTGGGGCGGGTATCGTGCAGGTGTGCGCGCCGAGATCACCGTCGGCGGCCAGCGCGTGAACATCTGGGGCACGCACCTCGACATCGCGTGCTGCTGGCACGGCGGTTACGTCATTGAAAACATGAACAACCTTTTGAGCTGGGCGGCCGAGTCGCAGTTCGCGGGCACCCGCCGCATTATCGGCGGCGACTTGAACTCGAATGCGACCGCGGGCGATCCGCTCCAGCGCGACGCGATTGCGCGGATTCGCGGAGCTGGCTATACCGACACGCTCGTTGAAATCTACGGGAGCGACTCCAATTGCCCGCCGACCAACAACGGCTGGCGTCCTGACGCAATCTATCGTTCATCTGGTTTCAGAACCCGCGCCTCACGCGTAGTCGACACCGGCTGGCTCTCCGATCACGATGTGATCGTGACCGAGCTCGAGCTGCAGTGACCTGGAGGCGGGCGCACTCGCGCCCGCTCACTCCTTCACGCAATCCACGAAGTAATTCCGGACGCCGTTTACGGTCTCGACGGCGAGGCCGTGGATGTCGGTTTCGAAGCCGGGGTAGCGGCTGCTGAACGCGCGCGCGAACTTCAGGTACTTCACGATCGCCGCGTTGAAGCGCTCCCCGGGCACCAACAGCGGAATGCCGGGAGGATAGGGCGTCAATAGCACCGCCGACACGCGTCCTACGATTTCGTCGAGTGGCACGCGCTCGATCTCCTCGTGCGCGGTCTTCGCGAATGCCTGCGACGGCTTCATCGCGGGCACGATTTCCGAAACATAAGTCTCGGTCGT
This sequence comes from Bdellovibrionales bacterium, assembly GCA_036275095.1. Classification (GTDB taxonomy): domain Bacteria; phylum Bdellovibrionota; class Bdellovibrionia; order Bdellovibrionales; family DASUEL01; genus DASUEL01. Next base: position 9,048 of record DASUEL010000129.1, on the reverse strand, counting down.
CATGCGCCCGATATCGCTCGAGCGATACGCGTCGTGAATCCGCTGAGCGAGCTCGCGAAGGCCGAGGCCCCGGTAGGCGGGGTGCGCGGCCGCGAACTTGGGCATGACCGCATCGACGGGCTGATTAGCATCGTAGTCGGCTTTGAATCGCTCCAGCCGCTGGAGAAGCTGCTGCCACCGGGCGCGTGCGACGCCGATCGTAAACATCACGAACATCGAATACAGTCCGTATTTTTCGACAATGACGCCGTTCTCGGCCAGGTATTTCGCCACGAGCGCCGCGGGAATGCCGCGGTCCTCGAATCCGCCGTCGACCTGGAGCCCGGGCGTGAGCACCGTGACTTTCGTCGGATCGTGCATCGTGAAGCCCTCGGTAATTCCGGAAAACCCGTGCCATGCCTCATTGGGGCGGAGCTGCCAGGCCTCGCGCTCGGCGGAATCGGCCGCGGGCCCCCACACGTCGAACCACCAGTCGCCGGTTCGCGCCCGTCCGCGCGCAAGCCCGCGCATTTCGCGCCGGAAGGCGAGCGCTTCCTGGATCGCCTCCTCGACGAGGGCGTGGCCGGCGGGCCCGTCCATCATCGCGGCCGCGACGTCGCACGAGGCGATCAGCGGGTAGAAGGGGCTCGTCGACGTGTGCATGAGGTAAGCCTCGTTGAACACGTGGCGGTTGAGCTTCTTGGCCTCTGACTCGCGCACTAGAATTTGAGACGCCTGACTCAAGCCCGCCAGCGTTTTATGAGTCGATTGAGTGGCATAAACCATTGACGCCTTGGTCGGAGGCCCTCCGCGCGCGATCGCGTGCATGTCTTGATAAAGCGGGTGAAACGGGGCGTGCGGAAGCCAGGCCTCATCGAAGTGAAAGGCCTCGATGCGGCCGTCGAGCATCGACTTGATGGTCTCGGCATTATAGAGCACGCCGTCGTACGTGCTTTGGGTGAGCGTCAGAAGGCGCGGGCGGCGTTTTTTGCCGCTGATGAGCGGATTGGCTGCGATCTTCGCCAGAATGCTTTCAATGTGAAACTCTCGGCGCGGAATCGGGCCGATGATCCCGTAGTGGTTGCGCGACGGCGCCAAGAAGACGGGGATCGCGCCCGTCATCATGATCGCGTGCAAGTTCGACTTGTGGCAGTTGCGATCAACGACGACGATGTCGTCGGGCCCGACCTGAGAGTGCCACACGATCTTGTTCGACGTCGACGTGCCGTTGGTCACGAAGAACGCGTGATCGGCTCCGAAGACGCGAGCGGTGTTTTCTTCGGCAGCCTTCACCGGGCCTGAGTGCTCAAGCAGCTGGCCGAGCTCTTCGACGGCGTTGCACACGTCGGTGCGAAGCATGTTTTCGCCGAAGAACTCGCCGAACGCGGCGCCGACCGCGGTTTTCGTGAAGGCCTCGCCGCCGGCATGGCCGGGGCAGTGCCAGCTGTCGCTGCCGCTTTTACGATAGGAAACTAGCGCTTTGAAAAACGGAGGCGTCACGCGCTCGAGATGGGCCCGGGCCCCGCGCAAGATTTCGTCAGCCGCGGCCTCTGCGCTCGAGGGAAGCGGCCTTGGTTCCGCGCCCTCTGCGCCCGCGAGTTTCGCGATGCGCCCTCCGTATATATAAGTAGGCAGTTTGAGCTCGGCGAGCGCGGGCAAGCCGCCGGTTTCGTTGTCGCCGCAGATCACGGCCGTGACCGCGCGAAAATATGCAGTATCGGCTTTTTTATGCAGTGCTGAGAATTCGCAAAGAAGAGTGTTCGCACCGCGCGCCTCGAGCTCCCGTGAGAGGGCTTCAATGCCGCTCTCGGCGCGGATTTTGGGCGTCAGGTCGGGCGCGAAGAGAAGAACAGTCATGCGAAAATTCAACTTCAGCTCCTCGAGTGTTATGCACTCTATGCGCCTATTTATGCATTATTTTGATATAATAAGCAAATAAACTATTGACGGCGTCTCAAAAAAGCCTAAATATGCATCTGATGTGCATAAATATTCATGCACAAAAGGAGTGAGCGAGTTGTCTAAAATCGAGACGAGAGAGAGCCCGCGCGCGAGCAAGAAGACGTTGACCTGCTCGGTTGTCGGCGCTCGGGGCTACGCGGGGCTTGAAACCGCACGCCTTCTGCTGGCGCACCCTCACGCGAAGCTCACGCATGCGTTCGCAACCGGTGACTTCAGGCTCGCAACACTCTTGCAGGCGCGAGGCGCCTCCGAGGTTGCCAGCTTGCGCGACTCCGAGCTCTTGCAGAACTTGACCGACGTTGTCTTTTTGGCGACGCCGGCCGAAGTTTCGCTGGAGCTGGCGCCGAAGATCGCGGCCCGCGGCAAGACCGTCATCGATTTGAGCGGCGCCTTTCGCCTGAAAACCTCTGACTATGCGAAATGGTACGGCTTCGCCCACACGGAGCCATCCGCGCTGAAAGCTGCCGGCTACGGCTTATCGCCGTGGGCCGGCCCTTCGCGCGGTGAGACGATCGTCGCCAACCCGGGCTGTTATGCGACGGCCATTGCGATGGCGCTGATCCCGCTCGTAAAAGAAGGGCTGGTTGACGCGAGCTCGATCGTGATCGACGCGAAGTCTGGCACCTCCGGTGCCGGCAAAAAAGCGGCCGAAAACCTCCTGTTTACCGAAGTCGATGGCGAGTGCCTTCCGTACAAAGTCGGAAGACACCAGCACCTGCCCGAGATTTTTGAGGCGGTCGCCGCGTTCAGTGGCTCGAGCATCGATGCGCACATGACGACGTCGCTTTTGCCGGTCCGCCGCGGCATCATCGCGGGTCTTTACCTGCGCCTTCGCGACGGAGCGTCGCTGACTGACGTCGAGGCCGCGTTTTCGCGCGCGTACAAAAACTATCCGCTCGTCAGCTTCACACGCCTGGCGGACGAGCCGTCACTTATGAGCTTGAAAAAGGTGGTGGGCACCGCGAAGACCCACATCAGTTTCGAGGCCCATGGTCCAAAGCTTTACGTCTTCTCGTGCATTGACAACTTGCTGAAAGGAGCCGCGAGCCAAGCCATCGAAAACTTCAACCGTGTTTGTGACGTTCCCGTGGAAACGGGCTTGAGTCACCTGGAGGGATTGCTATGACCCCTGGACCTGGAGTTCGCAGAACTCCGCTTCCCAAAGGATTTTTGGCCAGTGGCGTGAACTGCGGCGTTCGCCGCTATCGCCCTGACATCGGAATCCTCATTTCAGACCGGCCCGCGGTGGCCGCCGGCGTGTTCACGCTCAACGAAGCGAAGGCCGCGCCCGTGCGCTACACGCAGGCGCTGCTGCCGTCTGCGAACGTGCGCGCGATTCTGACCAACTCGGGTCAGGCGAACGCCGCGACGGGTGCCGAGGGTGTCGAGAAGAATCTCATGATGGTGTCGGCCGCGGCCCGCGAGCTCGGCTGCCAGACGCACCAGGTTTTGGTCGCGAGCACCGGCAAGATCGGCGAACAGCTCGACACCGAGAAGATTCTCCCGGCGATGGGCGAGGTCGTCGCGCGTGCCAACGATTGCGCTGAGAGCTTCGCGACCGCGATTCTCACGACCGATCTCGTGCCGAAGACCGTAACGGCGTCGGTGAACCTGTCGGGCGGCGTCGTGCGGATTACAGGCATCGCGAAAGGCTCGGGCATGATCCATCCGAACATGGCGACCATGCTTGGCTATATTTTGACCGACGCGAGCCTTACGACCTCGCACGCGCAGGAGCTCATCAAAAAGGTGAGCGGTGTTAGCTTCAACATGATCAGCGTCGACGGCGACTCGTCGACGAATGACTGCTGCTTCCTTATGGCGAATGGCGCCTCGGGCGTCGCTTTGACCAATGAGAAGGACGTGCAGAAGTTCGAAGCCGTCGTCGAGGACATCGCGATCTTTTTGGCGAAGTCGATCGCGGCCGACGGCGAAGGCGCGTCCAAATTGATCGAAGTGCAGCTGAAGGGCGCCTCCGACCAGGCGTTGGCCCAAAAAGCGGCGCGTGGCGTGACGCTCTCGCCTTTGATCAAGACGGCCATTCACGGTGAGGACCCGAACTGGGGCCGCATTCTCGCGCGCCTTGGCGCCGAGCGTGTGCCCGCCGAGCAGCTCGACCGCATGAGCCTCAAGCTTCAGGGCGTGCTGCTGTTCGACAAGGGCCAGCCCGTGCCGTTCAGTAAAGATGAGGTGAAAGGGCTTCTGAAAGCGGCGGTGGTGAAGATCGAGATCAATTTGCACTCTGGAAAGCAGGCCGCGACGGCCTGGGGCTGCGACCTGTCTCGCAAATACGTTGATATCAATACGGAGTACTCATGAACGCTCGTATCGTAATCAAACTCGGCGGCTCGGCACTTGGCGACGCGGCCACTTTGGGTGAGCTCGTCAAAACCGTGCGCGGCTATCGAAGGCGCGGGTACCACGTTGCTGTCGTTCACGGAGGCGGCCCCGCGATCAACGAAGCGCTCAAAGCCCGCGGCATCGCATGGACGTTCATCAACGGGCAGCGGCAGACGACCCCCGAGATGATCGAAGTCATCGACGAGGTTTTGTCGAAGCAGGTGAACGGTCGCGTGGTGGAGGCCTTGCGCGCGGGCGGCATTCCCGCGACCGGCCTCTCGGGCGCCGACGGCATTCTGAACTGCGTCCAGGCAAATGCTGAGCTCATGCAGGTGGGGCTGGTCGAAAGCGTCGACACGTCCGCGATCGAAAACGCGTGGGCTGCGGGCTTCGCAAACGACGAGACGGGCCGAACGTATGACGCGCCCGTGCCGGTGATCGCGCCGGTGGGCGTGGGTGCCCGAGGAGAGAAGTACAACGTGAACGCCGACTGGGCCGCCACCAAAATCGCGGCGGCGCTCCAGGCGGAGCGGCTCCTCTTTTTGACCGATCAGAAGGGCATTCTCGATCGCAACAAGAAGCCTTTGCGGTCGGCGACGCCGGAGGTGATTCACCAGATGATTCAAGACGGCGATATCTCCGGCGGCATGTGCACGAAAGTGCTGGCCATGATGTCGGCGCTGAATCACGGCGTCGAGCAGGTTCGGGTGCTTCACGCGGCGCACGCCTCCAAGGTGCTAACCGCCGTGAAAGCAGGTACGCTCCTCGTGTTTGATACCGCAACACGAACCAAAGGAGTCTTGCATGAGCACGCAAGCTGAGTCGAAAAACGAAACCCAAGAGCGCCTGCTCGTCTTACGCCAAATCATAAGAGAAGGCGAGGCGAGCACGCAGGAAGACATCTGCAAGGCGCTCAAAGAACGAGGCTACAAGGTCACGCAGAGCACGGTCTCGCGGGACCTGCGCCGGATCGGGGCGATCAAGACCACCAACGCCGAGGGCGAAGTGATCTACAAGCTCCCGCAAGACTACCCGACGCTGCCTCCGCAAGTCAGTCATTCTCTCGATGGGCTGCTCACAGAGATTCAGCACAACGAGAGCATGATCGTCCTGCACACGACACCGGGCTCGGCGAGCCTGGTGGCGCGGCATCTCGATAGTGTTCGATCGTCGATCGGGTTTTTGGGAACGCTCGCGGGAGACGACACGATTTTTGTCGTGCCCGCGTCGATGAAAAAGATCAACTCGACGATCAAGAAGATCAAGGACGAGTTTTACTAACGGGCCTCGAAGCATCAGGACGATGCCAATCCCGAGGCCGCGCCCCATTAGGGGCGCACGAGTCGTGGACAGCGCACAGGGCGCGAGGTCGCGAGTTCATGGAGGTTTTGGGATAATGGCAAAAAACACTTTTTCTCCTCCGTCTGGGCATTACGGCGAGATCACCGGACCGGTCGTCATGATCGGCTTCGGCTCCATCGGTAAGGGCACGCTCCCTTTGCTCGAGCGTCACTTTACTTTCGACAAGAGCCGCATGGTGGTCATCGACCCGAGCGATCGCGACCGCAAGCTTCTCGATGAGCGGGGCATCAAGTTTCTTCATCTGGGCTTGACCGCCGAGAACTACGAAAAAGTGCTCGCGCCGCTCCTGAAAGACGGCAGAGGGCAGGGGTTTTGCGTAAACCTCTCAGTCGACGTGTCATCGCTCGACGTGATGAAGCTTTGCCGGGAGCTCGGCGCGTTTTACATCGATACGGTCGTCGAGCCGTGGGCGGGTTTTTATTTCGACTCGAAAAAGTCGGGTTCGGCGCGCACGAACTATGCGCTCCGCGAGACGATTCTGGCCGAGCGTGAAAAAAACCTTCGCGGCGTGACGGCGATCAGCTGCTGCGGAGCGAACCCCGGCATGGTGTCGTGGTTCGTGAAGCAGGCGCTGCTCGATCTCGCGAACGACTTGAAAATTCCGTACGCGGTTCCACAGACCCGCGACCAGTGGGCGCGCCTGATGCAGAAGTGCGGCGTCAAGGGCATTCACATCGCCGAGCGCGACACGCAACGCTCGAAGCGGCCGAAGCCCATGCGCAACTTCGTGAACACTTGGTCCGTCGAGGGCTTCGTGAGTGAGGGCATGCAGCCGGCCGAGCTCGGCTGGGGCACGCACGAAAAGTGGCTGCCCGAGAATGCCATGAGGCACAACTCGGGCTGCCAGGCCGCGATCTTTTTGCAGCAGCCTGGCGCGAACACCCGCGTGCGCACGTGGTGCCCTACACCTGGCGCGCAGTTCGGGCGTCTCGTCACGCACAACGAGTCGATCTCGATCGCCGACTATTTCACGGTCGGCAAGGGCGCGAGCCCCGAGTACCGGCCGACGTGCCACTACGCGTACCATCCCGCGAACGACGCGATCTTGTCGCTCGAGGAGATGTTCGGCAAAGGCGGTGAGCGCCAGCCCGAACAGCACATTCTCGACGAGAACGAGATCGCCGAGGGCATCGACGAGCTCGGCGTGCTTTTGTACGGCCACGCCAAGAACGCGTACTGGTACGGCTCGCAGCTCTCGATTCAGGAGACCCGGATGCTCGCGCCCTATCAGAATGCGACGGGGCTGCAGGTGTCGTCAGCTGTCATCGCCGGAATGGCGTGGGCGCTGGAGAACCCGCGTGCCGGCATCGTCGAAGCGGACGAGATGGATTTTCATCGCTGCTTGCAGTGGCAGCTGCCGTACCTGGGCACGGTGAAGGGCTACTACACGGACTGGACGCCGCTTGCGGGCCGGCCCGGCCTGTTTCCGGAGGACATCGACGCTTCGGACCCGTGGCAGTTCAAGAACGTGCTCGTGAAGTCTTAGACTTCTCATTTGCTCCGGGCCTCATGGACGAGGCCCAGGGTGTTCAATGATTTGACGATAGGCGCGCGAAATTGCGCCGACCCATCTGGATTGGTTGCAGGCGCGAATTGAAGGCTTCGGCGCGGGCCGAAGCCTTGCTCTTGTTCATGGCAGAAACGGAGTTTTGCCATGAAAACCAATTCAGTCGTGACCATGGGTTTGGCCTTTTCACTTTTCGCCGCGGCTCTCGCGGGAAAGGCCTCGGCGCGCAGCTCGGCCGAGACGAATCTCCCGACCGTGCTGCCGAAAAAGGCGACGGTCGCACAGGTGCAAACGCTTCCGGCAAACGACGTTCCAGTGGTCGTGCCCGTCGCGCCGTCCAGCGTGCCGGCAGTTGCGGCGGCTCCGGTCGCGGCCGCACCGGTTGCGGTGGCGACTCCTGTTCCGGCGGTTCCGACGGCGGCTCCGATTCAACCCGAAATCGTCGAACCGCTCGTGATCGTCCCTGAAAAAGCCGGCGAATATAAAGTCGAAATCAAAGAAGTCGATGCCGCGAAGAAGGCGGCAGTGCTGGGCGTAAGTGGCGACGCTTCGTTCGTGATCGCGGGCGGAACCTTGATTCTCAAAAATGGCGACACCCAGATTTGCAGCGTACTCGTTCTCGAAACCCGCCTCGATCTGGCCCGCGCCGATCTCACGAATTGCCCGATTGATCAGGTCAAGCCGGGCCAGCGCCTGGAGCGCTCGCTCTTCGACCAATTCGCGCAGACCGCTCCGGCCGCGAGCGCCGGCGGCGAGCCGGCCTCGGGCGCTGTGACGGCTTCGGTCTCGGGCGACGCTTCCGTCAACGTGACTAAGCTCAAGGCGGCGGCGCCTGCGCGCGCCGGCCTTTCAGATTACGAGGAGGAGCGGCCGGTGCGATTTTCGCTGGCCCTCTATCTCACATCCGCTGACACGTTTCATTTCAACGAGGGCCGCTATTACACGGCCACTTCACAGGGCGATTTCACGGGTGAATTCGGCTCCGAGGGCTCGGGCGGTCTCGGCATCGCCGTTGGAACTTCGCGCCGTTACGGCTGGGGCGCCACCGTCGGGGTTTCGTTCGACGGCAAGCGCGAGCTCGGCACATTCAAACGGAAGGAAGATGGCGTCACCACCGAGGAGACGTTCACCGGAACAAAGCCGGCGCTTTCTCTCACGACTGTCGATTTCAACGCGAACCTTCGGGCCAACCGCGGCTTCGCGTTCGCCGGGTTGAACTACAGCTTTCCGCACTATCATGCGGTTCCCGGCGCGATCGGCACCGTTCGTACCGGTGGCGGTGTCGGCACGCAGATCGGTATCGGTTCACACTTGAGCGATGTTTTCGCGATAGAATTGATGGCCCGCCTCGTACGCTTCTCGATGGCGATCGACAGCCCTACGCTCTCGTGGGAGATGGGCATGATGAGTCTCGCGGGCCTGCAGCTTCAAACACGGTTTACGTTTTAAGTTAGACGTTGGAGTCGGCCGGTTCCGAATCGGGATCCGCAGCGCCCGAAACCACTCCCGAATCGGGATCTGCAACGCAACAATCCACTCCCGAATCGGGATCCGCGGCGCGACAAACCGCGCTCGCGCGAATCGGTGAGGGGTTTCGTGAGCTCCGAACACAATCAATGGAACCGGCAGCCTTCCTGAACGCCGAGCGCATTGGTGAATCTTACGGTGGCGGTCGCGGCTTGGCCCGTGTCCTTGCGAACGAGACCGAGCGTGACGGTATGGCTGACCATTCCATTCACTAGGCCGCGGGTGACCACCAGCGAGGCCGAGCCTCTGATCGAAAACGGGTGATGATGCATCGACTCGGCCGAGATCACGGTGTCGAGTGACTGGCACGACAAGACGTTGCCATAAGCCGGCAGGCGGCTGCACTCGCTCGGTTTGAACGCGACTCGAAT
>DASUEL010000128.1:0-5883 GCA_036275095.1 Bdellovibrionales bacterium | reverse complement strand
GCCGCCCTGAGGCGGCCGGAGTCCACCCGCGCACCCGTGCCCACGCGTACCCGCACCCCGCGCACCCGCGCCGAAAAAGAAAAGGCCGCTCTTTCAAGCGGCCTTCGCGCGAGAGGATTCATTTTTGGGGATAAAATCACTCGCAGTATTTGAAGGTCTTGTTCTCGACCGTGCCGTCGTCGTGGGTGATCTTCGCGGTGCCGCAGCCGGTGATTGCGATATCGGCGCTGCCGGTTTCGGCACCTCGCCAGGTGACGTTGAGCGAGCCGGAGACCGGGTAGCAGCAGGAGCTGTTGTAGGTCAGGTTGCTCGGCGTGTAGATCGCCGTGATTTTCGCCCGGTTGTGAGCCACTTCAACAACACCGCTGTTGATCACGCGGTTCACTTTCGAAAGCGTGCCCGTCACGAGAACCGGCGTGGTCGTGCGCAGAGAAACGTTGCCCACCTCGATGCCGCGCGGGGTTTTGAACACGCGGTGCTGACCGTGTAGGTTGAGCTCCCAGCCACCGGCCGTGCGCGTGCCCGTTCCGCCGCCACCGAGAGTGGTGCCCTCGTAGTTCTGGTGCGACTCGCTCGAAATTCTGAGTGTTGCGCCGAAGTAGCCCTGCAAAGTCACGTCGTAAGTGCGGGTTACCGAATCGCCCGCGTTCGAAAGCGAGCAGCTGTTGTTGTTGAACGCGAGGCCGACGTCGCCGGTCGCGGTCACGGCCGTGAACGGGATCACGCAGCCGTTGTACGTGGCGCTCTTGGTGCTCGTCGCGCCCGAGGCTTGGCAGCTTTGCGCGGCCGCGCGTTCGCAGAACGCGCCCGCTTGAATCGTCGCCGACTGGGGCGCCATGGCCGTTGAAAGAGCCGAGGCGCTCGAGCTGTCACCCATGTCGTCGGCGAATGCGCCGAGTGAGTTCAGCGTGCCTTCGAGGCTCGAGCCGACTTCGCTGAAGTCCGATGGCGCGTCTTCATCTTTTTGCGCGCAGTTGGCGAGAAGAAGGCTTGCGACGATCAGTGAAAGAATTTTTTGGGTCTTCATAGGTCCTCCCGGCCGTGCCGGCTTGAATGTTTCGTTGAATTTGAAATGACGTGCTACATCCAAGAAACTCCGGGCCTTCAGAAAAGTTGCGGGACCCGAGATTTTCTCATCTTGAGACTCTCAGCTGCGATTAAACGAGGGGCCGCCGGTTTTTCTCCTTATTAATTAGAAGAGTCGCGTGAGACCGCAACTTTTCTAGAGGTCCAGGTGTTACCAGGGAGAGCAACGAGCTTTACTGGGTAAGCCGATTGAAACTAAGATTTTGACTTAAACATTGCGAGGACCCGGTGATCTCAGATGACGAGCTCATGAAAGAAGTCGCGGGCGGAAGCCAAAAAGCTTTCGCGCAGCTCTTCGATCGTCATTCAGGAAAGGTACTGGGTTACGCCATGAGGCTTTTGGGTGGAGATCAAATCAGAGCCGAAGACATCTCGCAGATGGCGTGGATGAAAGTGATCAAGGCGGCTCCTTCCTACAAGGGATCTTCGAGCTTCGTTGCTTGGGCATATACGATCGTTCGCAATACGGCCTTCAACGAGCTGCGCGCGAAAAGGCGCCGGCAAGAAGAGACGCTCACTGAAGCGGTGGCAGAGAGTGTGACGGTCGCGTCGATCGAAACCGTCATCAGCGAAACCGCCGACGTCTCGGCCCTGAAGAAGCGAATCGATGAGCTTCCCGAAATGCAGCGCGCGGTATTGGTCGCGTACATGACTGAGGAGCTCAGCTATGACGAAATCGCAAGCCAGCTCGACATCAGCGTGTCGTCCGTAAAGTCGCTTCTTTTCAGAGCCCGCCAAAACCTGGCAACGGCGCTCAAGGAGGAAGCATGAGCGACTGGAAGAAAATCACCGAAGAACGCCCGTCGGCCGACCATCGCGCGCGGGTGATGATGGAGGCCGCCGAGCTGCTGAAACAGAACAAAGCCGAAAATCCCTCTCGCCGCTGGATCTGGTTGGACCTTGGATTGCTCGTCGGAGGCTTCGCCTCGCTCGCACTCGTCATGAGAGTCTTCAACCAAGCGCCGGATGAGGGAGCGGCACCCGGTCTCGCAGACGCATCGAATGAAGAGCTTTCAGTGGCACTGGCCGACCCCGAAATGCTCGAAGACTCCGATCTTTTGGCCGAGCTCGATCTTCTCGAAGAGCTGGAGGTTCTCGAGCAATGGGACGAAACATGAAAAAGAAATCTGTGAAAACGGCGGAGGCCGAAGTCGATCCGCAGCTTCTCGAGAATCTCGATATGCTGCTCGATTTCGATGCGATAGAAGAAGAAGAGAGCTGGGCCGCACTCCAAAACTGGCAAGAGTCGGAGTCGGTTGAGGATGTCCGCGAGCAAGCCGAGGCCGAAAGCCGCGGCGAGCTCGAGGCTCCCGCGGAGAAGAATGAAAGCGAATCCGAAGACGAGACCCGGAAGAAAGAAGACGCCGCGGACAGCGGCTCGAATGACGGAGAGCGCGATGAATAGACGGGATTTCATTTCTCAAATGGCGGCGGTTGGCGCCTTCTCGGCGCTCTTCAACGGCCTTTCACCCGAGGGCGCGCACGCGCAAGGCGAAGCCGGCGCGCACCCGAACCTTCAACGCTGGCGCAATCTCTCGCCCGAGCAGCAAAACCTCATCCGGCAACGGTGGGAGCGGTTCAAAAAACTCTCGCCCGATCGGCGAGCCAAGCTTCTCGAGGCGCATCGCCGGTTTCGCGCGATGAATCCGCAGGCGCAGCTCAGGATACGCACGAACTTGCAGCGCTGGCGCAGCCTCCGGCCCGAACAGCGGCAGTTCCTGCGGCAGCGTTTCATGCAATGGAATCGCTTGTCGCCGCAACGTCAGCAGATGTTGCGCGAGCGCTACCAAAAGTGGAAGAGCCTGCCGCCCGCTCAGCGCCGCGAAATCATGCGACGGCTCATGCAGCGGCGCCGAAAATGAGAAAACGGCCCCGATTTTGACTTAATCTTCACGGGGCCGCCGCAATTGCCACGTCTGTGGCATGCTAAATGTTGTTTATGCCAAACTTCAGAGAATCTTCTTTGATTCCACCCGAAAACATCAAGGACATGGGGCCCGAAGACCTTGCCGAAGTGGTCGAAGAGGCCGAAAAAATGCGGGGACAAGGCCTTAAAGACGAGGACGCGTTCGAGAAGGCGCTCGAAGCCGTGAGGCAGCGGCGATTGCAAGAAAAAGGTAAATACGGCGTCGATTTGCACAGGCCTTAGACGCAGGTCCCGTTCTGAAACGAACGGTCCGGCGTAAACGCGCGGGCCCCCTCTGAAAAAGGTTGTTTTACCGAGACCTTCACCTGCTAAAATAGTCGGAGATAAAGGCGAGGTGACACACATGATCGGTAGGGGCTCCGTTTCGAAAATCGTACTTCCACTTATACTGATGACCGCGGCGACCGCGCTGGCCGAGCCGGCCGTGGAGCTTCGCGTTTCGCTGTTCCCGGCGGGTAATTTCACCGCCAAGTCGGCGAAGGTCAAAGGCCATGCCGAGCTCAACGGAAATACGGTAAGCGCCAAGAACATTACGGTCCCGACCGCAAGCTTCGACTCCGGAATCGATCTGCGGAACAAGCACATGAAACAACGCTTCGAAACCGAAAAGTTCCCCGAAGCCGTTCTGCTTGAAGCCACCGGCCGCGACGGTAAAGGCAAAGGCAAGCTTCAGGTCAAAGGCGTCGTCAGAGAAGTCGACGGATCGTACAAGCTCGTCAACGACAACAAGGAGCTCGAGGCCACCTTCAAAACGAAAGCCAGTGACTTCAACATCAAAGACGTTTCGTATATGAAAGTCGGCATGGAGGACGAGCTCGAAGTGTTCGTTCGCGTGCCAGTACAGCCCGCGAGCGCGGCGCCCGCTGACGCTCCCAAAAAGAAGAAGAAGTAATTTTCAGGACTGAGGAGTATCCGATGAAACGCGCGGCGATTTTGATTCTGCTTTCGATGCTTTCTGTTTCATGTCTGCAGACCTACAACTCGTCGACCAGCGATCCGACCCGCTACGGTACCGGCGGTGGCGGAGACAGCTCACCCGGCGGCCAGCGCTTTTCGGCGGCGTACACCATCGTCCGCAATGAGTGCCTCGGTTGCCATAACCACGGCTTCGAGAATTTCACGACCGAACAGCAGTTCATCGATGCGGGCTACGCCGTCGCCGGCCAGATCACGCAGTCGCTCTTGTACCTTTCGCTGCGCGGAAACGGGATCGACGGCAGCCGGCAAGACATGCCTCAAGGGGGCGCCTTGAGCGCCACCGAGCTGACGACCATTCGCGAGTGGATCGAGCAAATCGGCATGTGAGCCGAAATCAAAAACGATAATTGAGCTGAAGCGCCCAGAGCGTTCCGGTGCCGTAAAAGACGCCGATTTTTTGAGCGAGCGTGATGCGGCCGCCGGTCCAGTTGCCTTCGAACAGAGCCCCGCCGGTGATGCGCGTTCCGTTGGTGACCTCGTAGCCGGGAGTGGGCGGAAGCGTCCACTGGGCGTAGCGGAAGAACAGCGGGAGTTGCACGCCGAAACCCACGCGCCCTTCGCGCGGGCGTACCAAAACATTCGGCCCCGCGATGATTCCATAGGATTCGACACCTTGTTGATAATAGCCGACGTTCGTGACGGTCGCGCCGACTTCGTTTCCGGCCGAGAAGAAGCAGCCGTGCATGCCCCACTCCCAGCTCGGAAGCAGTTTTCTCCAGCCGGCACCGAAGCATGGTCCGTTGGCGGTGGTTACCATCGCGTAGCGTGTGCCGGTGGGGCCCACGAGCTCAAGCGGCTCTTGCCACCAGAGCCAAGCGAACGAGCCGTACAAAAAGCTCAATGACTCGCGCTTGCGGCGTGCAGGTTTCGTCGCGGTCGTGCCGGCGGCCGGGGTTTCGCTCTTGACGGCCGGCGCTTCAGGCGTGTTGGGCGGCGGCGTGGGAAGACTCTCCACTTTCTTCGCGCGAGGCGCGGCCGACTTCGAAACCGGGCGTTTTTTGCGCGACTGGGCGGCCGCGGGATCGGCTACCAGAATCGCAAGAATGAGAAGAGTCAAAATCGTTTTCATATTCATCAAAAATAAAAGTGAATCTGGCCCAGAAGATCCCAGACGTCTTTTTGCGCGGTATCGGGATCGTAGCTTCGTGAGTTCACGGCTTCGGCGCGCAGCTCGATTCTTTGCGCCGGGAACCACTGAATGCCGGGCGCGAATCGCATTTGCTTCGTCTTCAGCTTCGAGATGTCGGAGGTGTAGTACTCCATCGTCGTCAGCCAGTGAACCCCGCGCGTGAGGCGGAGGAGATTCTGCAACAGGCCGTAGGCGCCCGTCGAGGCTTCGCCCCCGTTTTTGGGCTCGCGACGAATGCCGCCGAGCTCGGCCATGATGCTCGAGCCTTTTCCGACGCCGATGCGCGTGTGCAGCCCCGCCATATTGATGCCGACGAACTTGTTCGCCGACACCAGTACGGAGCCGCCCAGGCGGAATTTTTCGGCGAGCTCCCACTCGAGCATGGTCGAGCCGCCGGTCTGCCGGAGGTCGGCGTTCTGAAACAAGTTACCTGCGAATCCGTGCACGCCGGCTTCGAACCGGTCGCCGGTATAGTGCACGGCCGCGCCGTGGGCTTGGTCGTTCTGCGCGATTCCGGTTTGCTGCCGGCTGAAGGCGTTGTGATCGGGAATTCGCAGACCGTAGACTTTATCCATCATGCCGCCGTAAACCTTGAACGAGCGGCCGATCGAATAGCGCACATAGTGCTCGCGCGAGATGATGTTCGAGGTGATCGCAGGGTCGGTCGACTGCGAGCCGAAAGGTTTAGGCACATATCCGACCGTGATGACGATCGCCAGATCTTCGCGCGGACCGAATAAAAAGACATTGGAGATGTCGGCCT
>DASUEL010000127.1:0-3056 GCA_036275095.1 Bdellovibrionales bacterium | reverse complement strand
AAAAGCCGAAGGGTACGCCGTTCCTCTTCCGGAACCAATTTTCATACTCAATAGGTTCAGGAAAAAGAACGGCGTATCTTTGCGGAGCGCGCGTGATTACTCGACGCCCAAGTCGAGGTGGCGCATTTCAGCGTCGCACTTGCCGGTGAAGGCATGTTTATCGGCCCGTACCTTCGGCGCTTGTTCGAACATGCGGCGAAGTCCCGGAACGTTCACTTCGATCATCTTCTTGACCGACGCCTCGCTGGGGCTGTGGCTCGTGCCCATCTCGAAAAGCAGCGACCAGATGCCATGTTTCCAGAAGGCATAGTCTTCGAAGGTGCCGTCGGCGGGATAGAGCTCGGCGGTCGAGTTGCCGACTTTGTAGCCGCTCTCGACGGTCGCGGCCTTTCCGAGCGCGATGAAGAGATCGTCATACGGGGTCGAGAGATCCTTCGTCGAGATACCCCAGGGGTACAGCACGCCCGGATAGAACGTGTGCAGCGTCGCGCTTGCGACGATTCCCATTTTGTCGACAAACTGAGCGAGGTAATAGGTCGATTTCAGCTTGTGAGGGCCTTGCGTGCCGCACGGTCCGGGGTAATCGCGGTTCGGGTCGAACGATTTGCCCGCGGCCGTTTCATAGCGATTGTTGCGGTTGAAGCCCGAGATGTTGAGCACCGGGATCACGAAAATCGTTTGGCCTTGAATCGGGTTCGCCGCAATGGCGTTTGCGAACGCGAGCGCCACGGCGGTCGAGCCGTACTCGTTTCCGTGGTGCGTGGCCACGACGAGGTTGCGGGTCTCGCCGTTTCCGATCATGAGGCCCTTGATCATCTCGCCGCTGTCACTCGGTCCGAGGTCGAAGAGCTGGGCGTTCTTCGGGTACGCCGCCGCCACTTGAGTCATGTACTGAACCGCTTGCGCGTAGCTGCCTCGCTCTTGGGCTGAGGCTTTGGCCGTGAAGCCCAGCGACATTGACAGAAACGCGGTCACTGCGAAAATTGAGAATGCTGACGAAATCAGATGCATTAGTCCCCCCTCCACTTCGGCGGATCTGGCGCCCCAATGCGCGATCGGAGTCGCGAGCCTTCCGCCGTCGAATTGCGTTCCGCCTGGACCAACGTCCGTGCGCGAACATCACAAAAGCATTCACCCGCGTAGATGGGGTTGCAAGCAATATTTTCTGCATCTTAGTCCAAGTTTTTGTTACGATTTTGGAGACGGCTCAACCATCAAGGATGATGACCACAGCGAGAGGGAAAGTGCTTTGAGCCCTAACATTTTCGACAAAGTCACCTCTGTCTTCAAGGCCCCCGCGCGCGGTGACGGGTCGCGGCCGCCGTTTGAAAGACTCTACCCTTACGTCCTGGCGGCTTTCATCGGGTTTCTCGCGGCCGACCTGCTCATTCTCGCCTATCGCGATCGCATGCTTCCGACCGCGGCGCCACCCGGCAAGCGTCCCGTCGTCAAGATGGCCGAGCGGCGCGAGCGCTTCGATTACGAACGCATAGCACAACGGAACATGTTCAATAACGACGGGATCATTCCGCCACCGGTCGGCAAGAAAGATCAGCCTGAGGAACAGCCGCTCGACAATCCGGTGCCGTCACAACTCCCGCTCACACTGGTGGGAACGATCGTTCACGTGAACCCCGCGCGAAGTATCGCGACGATCGAGCTCAAAAGCCAAAACAAGATTTTGCCGTTCGTGCCTAATGACGAGATCGAGGGCCTTGCGAAAGTTTTGAAGATCGAGCGCAAGCGCTGCATTTTTCGTAATACGAACAATAACCGCCTCGAATACATCGAAATCAAAGACGACTCGCCGATCTCGTTCGAAACGAACAAGAAGGCGGCCACTGAGGCCCCCGTCAAACAAGAGGGCAACAACTTCAGCCTGAAACGCGATGAGGTGAACAACCTGATCAACAACTTACCCGAGGTTCTGCAGCAGGCACGCGCGGTACCGAACATCGTGCCCGGTAGCGGGGGCCGCGTCGACGGTTTTCGCATTCTCGACATTGCGCCGGGCTCGATCTTCGAAAAACTGGGGCTCCAGCGGCAAGACGTGATCAAAGAAGTGAACGGTCAGATGGTGGACAGCCCCGCAAGGGCGCTCGAGCTGTATAACGAGCTCAAGAGCGCGGGCTCGATTCAGATTTCGATCGATCGAAACGGGCGAAAAGAGAATTTCAATTACACCATCAACTAGGGTGGCGTAAGGCGCATGGAAGGATTCGTCATGAGAAGATTAGGAATGATCGCACTCTTACTGAGCCTGCTTGCGATGGCCGTTTTGCCGGCCGCACCGCTCTTGGCGCAGTTCCCGCCCGAGGAGTTCCTGGGTGAGGACGACTTCGACACGCCACCGCCTCCGGGGATTCCGCCGCCGCCTCCGGGCGACGACGCCTTCAATCCCCCGCCGCCGCCCCCGCCTCCAATGGACGACTCCCCGCCGCCGCCCCCGCCCGGCGGTGGAACCAGCACCGCCGGCAATCGTGGAACGCCGGGCGGAGGAGCCGCGGGCAAGCGAAGGCCGACGCCGCCGCCCCGGCCGATCAAAGACGCGGGCATCGAAGACATCACGAACGAGAACTACCCCGAGCTGATCGACAGCTTCGATTATCCGAACGCGGAGATCACCGACATCGTCAAGGCGATCTCGGAGCTCACGGGGAAGAACTTCATCATCGACCCGGGCGTTCGCGGCAAGATCACGATCATCGCGCCCAGCAAAATCACCGTCGCCGAGGCGTACAAGGCGTTTCTCTCGGCGCTTGCGATCAACGGCTTTACCGTCGTTCCGAGCGGAAAGTTCCTGAAAATCAGAAACGTCCGCGATGCCCAGCGAGAGAACATCGAAACCTACTCGGGCGCGTACTCGCCCGACAGCGACCAGATGATCACGCGCATCGTGCACCTCAAATACATCTCGGCCGACGAAGTCGTGAAGAGCTTGCGGATGCTGCCTTCGAAAAACGGCGAGATGTACCCGTACGCTCCGACGAACTCACTCATCATTTCGGACTTCGGCTCCAACATCGAGCGCGTGATGGCGATCTTGCGCGAGCTCG
>DASUEL010000126.1:0-2509 GCA_036275095.1 Bdellovibrionales bacterium | reverse complement strand
GGTCCACGTTCGAATTACCGCGCGTGGTGATGTCCCATTCAACGACGTTATCCTTCGAGCCACCGGCATCGACGTTGCTGAAGAACGTCAGCGCGAGCCCGCGAGCGTCCTCGTAAAAAAAGAAGGTCGATTTGTAGCCTCCGGGCGCGGGGCCGATGATCGGGTGCGCGGAGGCGCTGTAGTAGTTGTAATTTTCCTCCGCGAGCTTTTCGCCTTTATAGGAGACGAAGCTACCGAGAAAGGGCTCGCCGGCCTTGCTGCCGTCGCCGTTCAAGTCGAGCCAAACGCCGAGCGTCTGACCTTCGACGCAGCTGCCTCCGCCGCCGCTCGGCGAGTTCGTAAAGTCGATTTGCACAGGCGCACAGGCGCAAACCGCCAAGCCCGCGATGATAGCTAATGTTTGAATCCCGTTATTCATAATCACTCCAATTCAGACGAATTTTGAGCTCGTATACGGCTTACTTTTTCAAGCGCCGCAAACGAAACGTTGGGTCCATGACCGAAGTCTCGATCACTTTCAAAACCGACCCGCCGTCGGAGGTCAGCGCGTCGTAGAGCGGGCGCAGCGCGCAGTTATCGGTGGCATTGTCGCTCTTGGACCGGCTGAAGCGATACCACTGCCGGACGAAGCAGACATCGGCATCGCCGCTCGACGCGAGCTCTTGGCTCATCTCGAGAGGTCCGTTGAAAGTCTTGTTCGCGCCTTCGCTGAACACGTACGATGCGAGAGCATTCACCGCGACCGAGTTCACGATCGCATGAGTTTCGGGATCGCGTACGTCCTCGATCGTACGGTGCCGGCCGATGGCATCGTACGACTCCAGCGCGAAGCTGAACGGATTGATTTTGGAGTGGCATCCCATGCAAGCCGGCTGAAGCGTTTTGGCTTCGAAGCGTTCACGAGTCGACGCCAGCGGATCGAACTCCGGCTCGTCGAGCGCGCCGTCGGGGAGCGTGCTTGAATCGGGCCGAGGAGGATCGTAGCAAAGAAAGCGCGACAAAACTTTTGAGCCGCGGCGGAACGGATGGGTCTCGTCGTCGCCAGAGTTCAAAAACGCAGCACGGGTCAGGACACCCGCCCGAGTCGCCGGCGGAAGACTGACCGGAGGGCCCGAAGTCCACGGCGTAACTCCATAGATCTTCGCCAAATCCGCGTGCGACACGAACGACTCGCTCGAAAGGAGCAAGTCGTTTACCGAGCCACCTTTAGTCCATATGATGTGATCGACGAACGACTCCAGCTCTTGTTTCATTGCGGTGGCAAGGCCGGTCTTCGAGATCGAGCCGAGAAACTCGGCGGAGTAAGCGGCGAGACTCGGCTCCTCCTGCGCTTTTAACCACTGAGAATAAAAGGCACGTATGTGTGTTTTGGCGCGAGAGCTCGCCAGCAGACGAGCCAAATGTTTTTTCAGCCCGTCGTCGGTTTTGATCGAGTTGTCGGCGGCGGCGGCGAAGAGCTCCGCATCGGGCATCGAGCCCCACAACGTATAAGACAGGCGCGAGGCCAGCTCGTAGCTCGTCAGCTCGAGATCGCCGCTCGAGTTCAGCGCGCCGTCGCCTTCCAGGCGATAGAGAAACTCCGGCGACTGAAGAAGCCGCGCCAGAACCATGAAAACGCCTTCTTTGCGAGTGGCCGCATTCGCGCTGTAAAACACTTTGAGCTCGTCCGTTTCAGCGGCCGTCAGCGGCCTGCGGAAGACTTTAAGACCGATGTTACGAACGAAGTTCGTCAAACATGTGTCTGTGAGCGTGGTCTGTTGAAAGCATGCGCCCGTTACCGAGCTCATGCGCGCCGTGGTCGACAACGCGTGTGTCGCGACTGAAACCGACAAATCAAAGTAAGCCTGGATGTGCGTGGCCGATACGCTTCGCTCGATCGTGTCGAAGCCGCTAACCAGATTTTCGTTTGGGATTCCCGCTATTCGGGTCGCGGCATCAGCTGCAACGGCGTCGCCGAAAATGTCTTTTATCGTATTAATCAGCTCGTATTTCGTGAGACGCTGAATCTCGGTCGCACCGGGCGTTCCGGGCGCGCTACAGGCGAAAACTTCGGTGCGCGTGCTGCTGCCACTCGAGCTCCCACCGAAACGCAGATCGCCCTTTTGCGCGCACGCGCCCGTGAGCAGGACGATCGCCGCGGCCGACATGAATTGAGTCTTCATTTTCCCCCCAATTGAAAGTGCATCCTTACACTTTCATTTTAGGAGAGCCGCAGCTCACATACGCTTATGATATGGGCACCGATAACATAGGTTATTTCATATATTTATATCCTATGGTGAGGCGTCTTGGGATAAGGTGCCGCGCAATGTGGCCTAGATACTTTGATGAATTCATAGACACAGTCAGGTTTTTAACACGCCAGCCTGATACAAAAGCGCCTGGCAAACGGAGTATTTGCAGCTAGGTACGGCCCCATTCTTGCTCTTAATGCCTCACGTGGGGGCTATTTTTAAACATTTTCGTCTAATGACTGTCATCGTGTTGTCGACTCTCTTTTTGGGAGCGT